>NZ_BBOC01000003.1:0-156006 GCF_001485335.1 Type-D symbiont of Plautia stali
GTACGCCAACCACCTCACTGGCGCGATAGCCCATGGTTTGTAGGAAGTTGTCATTGGTCATCAATACATCGCCTTTGAGGTTGAAGGCGATAACCGCCATCGAACGCTCAATGGCGGTGGTCATGGCGCGCTGCTCCTGTGCATCAATGATGCGTGCGGTGATGTCACTCGCCAGCTTCACGATCTTGATCACCCGACCGCTGCGATCCTGCACCGGCACGTAGTTGGCTTCGAGCCAGATAGGGCGGCTGTGTTTTGCCACGCGCAGGAATTTATCGCTGAAGCCTTCGCCGCGATTTAAGCGGCGCCAGAAGTCGCGATACTGCGGCGAGTGAATCAAATCCTCAGTACAGAACATGCTGTGATGCTGGCCGACAATTTCCGGCAGCGTATAGCCCATGCGCTCAAGGAACAGCTCATTGGCGCTGATAATCTTGCCTTCCGGTGTAAATTCGATCATGGCAATCGCATCCTGCAACGAGTTAAGCGTTGCGCTGCTATTGCCGCGTTTCTGCCACGCAAGACGCGACAGGATTCCCGATGTAATCGTGCTAAACATGGTGGACCTTATAATGGGTATTTGTCGTCAGATCGGTTATCGGCGGGTGCGGTTAAAAATTCACCGCTAAAGTTGGTAGTTGCACAATTTATTTACCGGATGGTCTGAAGGTTGCTGTAAAAGCCAGCAGTCAGCGGGTTTTTGCAGAAAAGCGTTTGACGGTGCGGCCTCAGTAGGGTTTAATGCGCCCCGTTGCCCGGATAGCTCAGTCGGTAGAGCAGGGGATTGAAAATCCCCGTGTCCGTGGTTCGATTCCGCGTCCGGGCACCAACATTCTGAAAACCCAGCCTTATGGCTGGGTTTTTGCTTTTCAGAGATCGCATCAACCCCTCATTATTGAACAAGTAAATGCTGTAGTAATGCACGGCTCTTATTCAAATCATCAAACCATGCTGTTTAGCGGCCAGATCAACTATCGCCCTGAAAAACCGATGTTATAATCCGTTTTTTGCTGCTGCGAAGTGAACCTGTCCATGAGTGTTAACGACCACAAATCGCCCACCATCAATGACATTGCCGAGGTCGCTGGCGTCAGCAGCATTACCGTCTCTCGCGTATTTACCTCCCCGGAAAAAGTGAAAGCCAAGACGCGCGACAAGATCCTGCAAATCGCGGATGAGATGGGCTATGTGCCTAACGTATTCGCGCAGAACATCAAAACCACGCAAAGCCCGATTATCGGTATCGTTGCCGATGACACCTTCAACCAGAGCTACTCCTATGTGATTCAGGAGTTGTGCAAGCTGGCGGAAACGAAAGGCTATTCGGTGATGATCTTCACCACGCGCGGGGAGCGGGAATCCGAAGCCAAGGCGATCAATACCCTGGTCAGCTACAAAGCGGCAGGGATCGTGCTTTCCGTGATCCGCGACAGCGATGATTACGACGTCAGCCATCTCAAGGTGCTGCAAAACTCACGCACGCAGCTGATTCAGTTTGATCGACAGTTTGATGCCACCCTGCCGGCGGTATTCGTGAATGACCAGCGCGCCGGTGAGTTGATTGCTTCTGTGGTGAATGAGAAGGGCTATCGCAATGTGCTGATCATCGGCGGTCAGCAGGACTCACGCATTACTCAGCGTCGGATCAACAGCTTCTGCCAGCAAGTGGCGAGTGAAGTGCAGGTCACTCGCCTGTACGCTGATTATCGCTATGATCGAGCCAAAGAGATTATCGCCAGCCACTTTTCATCTAACGAGGCGCAATATGACGCCATTATCGGGATTAATGGTGCGATCTCGCTGGCAGCGCGCAACATCGCGACGCGCTGGCGTCTGCAAAAAGCCGACTTCCTCTCGATTGATGATATCCCCAATGCCGAGGATTACGGCTTCCATTACTGCTGCGTGGTGCACGACTACAAACAATGGGCGACCATTGTAGCGGAAAACCTGATCGCCGCGATTGAAGAGCGCCCATGGCAGCAGCGCACCATGATCAATGGCTTCCTGAAGAACCACCGCTAGCGGCTGAGAAGGACTGCGCCTGACTGCGAGGCTGTGGTTTTAAACCAATCAGCAAGGTAATCAGTGCCCCCGCGAAGTAGCATCCACTGTAGATAAACACCACGCCTTTGACCTCCAGTAACGGCAGCGCCAGTGTAGCAATGGCTGGAGCAACAAAATTGCTCATGCCTGCAGCAAGGTTATATATCGAGATGGCTGCACCCTGGTGCTCAGGTGCCAGACGTGGGAACAGCGCTGTCATGGGCACAAAGGCTGACATGAAGAAACCCAGTACGATCGAGCACATCACGGCGGCCCAGTATTCTGGTCCGACATAAAGTGGCACGTAGTAGAACAACAGGCACGCCACCCCGCATCCCACGCAGCCAAACCAACGTACCACTCGAAGCAGCCCAAGTTTTTCCGCGACGATTCCCCAGAAAATGTTGAAAACAATGGTGCTGGCAAAAAAGAGTGCCCACACCTGCAACCAGGCGGCCAGAGTGAAGCCAATTTTCATAAACTGGAACGGCATTATCACAGAGAAACCAAACACCGCCAGTTGGTTAATCACGCGTACCACAAATGCCCAGGCAATGGCGCGATTGTGAATCAGCAGCGTGGCGGCTTTGGGCAACTCTTTCAGTCGGGTGCTGAGACTTGCATCCTGCAAAGCTGAATGATGTGTGATGCCACGCAGCGCACTGAAGGCAATCGCGCCGCTGGCGGCAACGAACAGCAGCGAAATGCACAGCATGTTGAATTCACCGATCAACGGGATCAGTAGTCCAGGCAAACCGCTACCAATCACTCCAATCCCCAGAGAGTAAGCTGCCCAGAACCAGCCGCTGGCCGCCGAGACGTTTTCTTGCTTCACGTTCTGCACAATCATGAGCAGGAAGCCGTAACAGAACAGCGGGTAGGCAATGCCGCGCAGTGCATAGCACAGCACCATCAGGCCGAAATTGGCCTGTTTCAATCCCAGCCACAGGAACAGCACATGGAAAATCAGCCACAGTGCCAAGCCGATTTTCATGGTTTTTAGCGGCGAAATTGCCTCTGCAATGACGCCCGACGCCCACGCCGAGAGTGCTGCGGCTAAGCCATAGACGGTGATCACGAAGGAGGCATCAGCCTGAGTGAAGCCAATCGAGACGATGTATTTCGAGAGAAAGGCCAGCTCAAAGCCATCTCCCGCCATAAACATAAACAGACCCACATAGCCACCTGCCAGACTGAGTGGCAAGCCAAACCAGTACCTGCTTGTTGTGTGCTGCATAATGTTGCTCTCTTGTTAATGGATGAGGTGATTATGGGCAACACTAATCTGATTGATGTTCACGTAAACATTTTATTGTTTGAAGTGAGAGATCCATCTCAAAGCAAGTTATGGGGCTTTGTGTGGAGTATGTCTAACTATATGAACTTAATATCTATATGTGATCCTGTGTTAACTCGATCACAGAACACGCTTCGTCAAATAGAAATGTTCACGAAAACATTTTAACGTTTCTCTAGCGAAGTCAGCCAATGAGAGGCGCAACAGATGCAGATTAAAAAGCTGGTGAATTACGGCCCTGAAGATTATCGACTGGAAAGCGGCACGCTGCCGGAACCAGGTGTGAATGAACTGCTGGTGAAGGTGGGCGCATGCGGGATTTGCGCCTCCGATTATCACTGCTATCACGGTGCACCGATGTTTTGGGGCAATGACACTTTCCCGCGCTATGTGAAAACGCCGGTGGTGGCGGGGCACGAATTTTACGGCGTGGTACGCGCAGCGGGAGCTGGTGCACTCGAGCATTTTGCGGTCAGCGTGGGCGACCGGGTGATTGCCGAACAAATCGTCCCCTGTGATAAATGTCGTTTCTGCCGTAATGGTCAATATTGGATGTGCGAAAAGCACGATATTTACGGCTTCCAGGCAGAAGATGCCGACGGCGGCATGACGGAATACATGCTCTTTAAACCCACCAGCCGGGTGCATAAAATCCCGGATACGCTGTCGCAAGAGGAGTGCGCCCTGATTGAGCCGTTCTCCTGCTCGGTGCATGCGGTGAATCGCGGCGATATCCAGTTCAATGATGTGGTGGTACTGGCGGGGGCGGGCACGTTGGGATTGGGCATGGTGCAAGCCATCAAACTGAAAACGCCTAAAAAGCTGATCGTCATTGATACCATGCCGTTCCGCCTCGAGTTGGCGAAAAAGCTCGGTGCTGATGTGGTGCTGAATCCGCTTGAGGAGGATGTGATTGCCAAGGTGAAGGCCATGACGGATGGCTACGGCTGCGATGTGTACATCGAGGCCACGGGCAATCCAGCCGCCGTCAATCAAGGCCTGCAGATGATTCGTAAGTTAGGGCGCTTTGTCGAGTTCAGCGTGTTCAGCCGGGAAACTACGGTGGATTGGTCGATCATTGGTGACCGTAAAGAGCTGGATATTCGCGGTGCGCACCTCAGCCCTGGCACCTACGAAACGGTGATCGATCTGTTCCGCCGTAAGCTCATTACCGCCGACGGCATTGTGACGCATCGTTTCTCACTGGACGAGTGGCAGCAGGCCTTCAGCACCTTTGGCTCGGCCGAAGCCATCAAAATTTTGCTGATTCCCGACCAACAGGCAGGATAAACGATGAAATTACATGCGGTTAAACACAGTGCGCTGCTACGCCAGCCAGAACATTTTATCGCGCGTGATGATGTCCATGCGCTGATCCACAAGCTCACCGTCAAGTTGATTCACATCGAAGATCGTAGCGGCGAATTTGCACTGCACCTTGATGATGGCCGCATCATTGATGCCAAAGGCTGGGCGGCGGGATGGGAGTGGACCCACGGCGTTGGGCTGTACGGTATTTATCACTACTACCAGCAAACCGGTGACGAGCAGATGCGTGCGGTGATTGATGACTGGTTCAAAACGCAGATTGATCGCGGTTTACCTACCAAAAATGTTAACACCGTTTGTCCACTGCTGACGCTGGCCTATCGCTATGAGGAGACGCGCAATCCGGCGTGGCTGCCCATCCTCACGCGCTGGGCGGAGTGGGTGATGTATGAAATGCCGCGCACCGAGCAGGGAGGTTTGCAGCATGTGGTCATCCACAAAGAGAACCACCAGCAATTGTGGGATGACACGCTGATGATGACCGTGATGCCGCTGGCGAAGATCGGCTTGCTGCTGAATCGGCCAGAATTTGTCGAAGAGGCGAAATACCAGTTTCTGCTCCATGTGCAGTATCTGATGGATCGTGAAACCGGCCTGTGGTTCCACGGCTGGACCTTCGACGGCAATCACAACTTTTCGCGTGCACGCTGGGCGCGCGGTAACAGCTGGATCACCGTGGCGATCCCGGATTTCATTGAATTGCTGCAGTTGCCAGAGCAGGATGCCACGCGCCGTTATTTATTACAGGTGCTGGAGCATCAGGTGCGCAGTCTGGCTGAATGGCAGGACGAGAGTGGCTTGTGGCATACGCTGTTAGACGATCGTGACGCCTATCTGGAGAGTTCGGCCACTGCGGGGTTTGCTTATGGCATCCTGAAAGGAGTGAGGAAGCGCTATCTCGATCAACGTTATGCCACTATCGGGATGAAGGCGATACAGGCGGTGGTAGCCAATATTAGTGAGGATGGCGAGTTACAACAGGCGTCCTTCGGCACTGAAATGGGCAGCAACCTCGATTACTACCGCCAGATTCCGCTCACGCCGATGCCTTATGGCCAGGCGATGGCGATCCTGTGCCTGAGCGAATATCTGCACGTCTATCTGTGAGTGTTATAAATCCAACTGAATCGCCTCAATCTCGCCCTCCTGCTGCGCCGGAACCGCGCAGCATATCAAAACCTCATCCTCTGCCACTTTGGCACTTGGTCGCGTTTTATAGGTCACGGCACCTTTAAGCAGTCGGGTTTTGCAACTGCCGCAATGGCCCTCGCGACAGCTGTATTCCGGGCTCAGTCCGCGCGCTTCAGCCAATTCCAGTAGTGAACCGCTTTGCGGCGTCCAGCGTGCCTCTTTTAATGACGTTATAAATTTGATTGGCACGGTGCTGTTTGCCACGGGCGGCAATAGCGTTGCAGGCTCTGCGCTATCAGTGTGGCGTACCAGTGATGACGGTCCAAAAGCCTCGGCGTGAATACGCTGGTCGGTAATGTTGTAGCTGCGCAGCCCGTCATACAGTGCCTGCGTGAACGGCGGCGGCCCGCACAAGTAAAAGTCGTAGTCGTTGAACGGCAGCATCTGGGAGAGAAGGGCCATATCAATGCGTCCGGCAACATCGTAATCAAAACCCGCTTCTGCATCCTCGGTGTGACTCAGCACGCGTATCAGCCTGAACCCGCCTTGTGCAGCCGCCAACAGCGTATCTAACTCGCGTGCAAAAGGGCGTTCAGCTTTATTGCGTGCCGACTGGATAAAGTAAGTGGGACGCATGCGCTGTTTGCGACGCCCTTCAAAAACCAAGTGGCGCAGCATCGCGAGCATCGGCGTGATGCCGACGCCTGCGGCGAGCAGAACCGCCGGACGCGTCTCGCTGGCATCAAGGGTGAAATCTCCGGCGGGAGCACGGGTTTCAAGGCGATCGCTCACCTGTAGATGATCGTGCAGGTAGCTTGAGACCACGCCATCGCGCTTCACACTGATGCGGTAAAAGCCATCCGATGGCGCGACCGATAAGGTGTAGTGGCGAATCAGCGGTTTCTCTGTGTCGGGCAAGGTCACGCGAATCGGCAGATGCTGCCCGGCCAGATGCGGCAATAAACCCGCGCCATCATCCGGCATCAGATGGAAGGATCGAATTGAGGCGCTCTCATCGACAATTTTCGTCACTTTGAATGGACGCCAGCGCTGAGCCAGTTCGCTGGCGAGTAAATGTTTGGCGGCAGATTGCCAGTCGCCGGTCATCTCAGAGGCGGGTGAAATGCCCTCGGGATGGCTGCGCCAGCGCAAGGCCAGTGCCGCCCGACGGCGCACAATGCGGCGAGCGCGAAAGGTCCATAATCGCTCGGCACCCTGGAAGGCGGCAATTTCGGGGGAGTCGAGGATGACGCGGGCATCGCCGGTCATCTGCAGCGTGTCGCCGCTGTGATAATCCACAAACAGCAGCCCGGCTTTACCATTCTGATGGATATTACCGAGCGTGGAGAAGAACAGGTTGCCGTTAAAATCGGGGATGGTCAGCAGGCCATCGTCATCGACCCGCACAAAGCCCGGCTTGCCGCCTCGATGTGAGGCATCCACTTGCTGGTGCGCGTAAGTGGCGACGTAAAACGTATCGGCGGTGGCGATGGTGGTGCGAGCCTCCGCATCCAGTGCGTTCAATTCTTCAACATCACCCGCAAAAGGCGCGTCAGGCTGGCGAGCAAAACGATAATCACGCAGCTGGATGTAACGCGGACAGTTACCAAAACTCTGTGTGACCTGCACCCGCAACCCTCCACCGATGGTGCTCAATACCCCGTTCATACGGTTACGGCGGCGGGTATGCAGTTCAATGCCGAGCAGGCCAACCGCTGCGCCATCCATGATGCCCGCCGCAGCCGGATCGCGGGCGTCCGGCTGCGCTTCAATATCCAGCGTGGTGGCGTTGGGCGAGAAAATAAATCCGGGTTGACCTTCCAGCAGCGTGGCCCAGGCATCGCCTTGTGCGTCGACGCTGCCCAGCACGATAAACGGCAACTGTGCATAGAAGTCGCGATGCTGATCGGGCATGAAATCGCGAATCACACGTTGACCGACCTCTGCCATACGTTCGGCCACGCCCGCTTGCTGTTGCAGGGCTATTTCACCTGCATGCCATACCGATAATTTCTCGCCCATGATGGCTCACTCACGCGATGCTGCGCAGACCCGCAGCGGTTTGGGGGAAGGGGACAAAACCGGGTAACGCTTCGATGCGGCGCAGCAGCGCATTGACCGCCGGATAACCGGAGAGATCCACATTGCCCTCCGGTGCACCGATGAGATAGCTGTACTGCGCGACATCCGCGACAGTGGGATGATCGCCGACCAGCCAGTCGCGTCCGGTCAGATGCTGCTCCATCAGCGCCAAAATCGCATGCGCGCGGGCGATGACTTCATCCGGGTTGAAAGGGCGGCCAAATACGGTGATCAAGCGCGCCGCGCAAGGGCCGTAAGCCAGTTCGCCCGCTGCTACCGATAACCAGCGCTGCACCTGCGCTGCTCCCAATGCATCTTCTGGCAGCCATTCGTGGCGACCCGATTTCTTCGCCAGATAGACCAGAATGGCGTTGGAGTCGGAGATATAAACACCTTCATCTTCCAGCACCGGTACCTGGCCGAACGGATTCATAGCGAGGAAGGCAGGCGTTTTGTGTTCGCCGCCTTTGAGGTCCACATCGATAACCTCGTGTGGCAAGCCAAGCAGTGACAGGAACAGGCGCGCACGATGCGCATGGCCAGAGAGTGGGAAGTGGTAGAGTTTCATCAGCGATATCCTTTAGTGGTGGCCGGGGCGATCCCGAACCTTGTCTAAAGGTTGTCACAGCCTGTGGCACGGCAGAATAGCCGGGTTTGCAAAGTCATTATTGCGGAAACTGGAAGAATAGGGATGTGAGGCAGGGCGGCCAGCAGGCCACCCTACAGATATGTTATGAAACCACCGGGTTGCCGGTCACAGCCTGCGCCTGCTGTTCGCTTTGCTGCTCTTCGCGATGTTTCAGGCGATCCCAGATGCGGAAGAACGGATAGTAGATCACCATTGAGATAGCCAGATTCACCACTTGCAGCACCGTACCGGAGATATGGCCGCCCGTGGCTAAATAGCCACTGACAAAAATCGGAGTGGTAAACGGCAGGGCGATGCCGGCGGGTGGCGCGACCAATCCGGTGGTCATTGCCGCCCAGGAAACGATCACCAGCACCACGGGCGTCAGGATAAAAGGCAGGAACAGGTACGGGTTCATCACCAGCGGGAGGCCAAACACCAGTGGCTCGCTGATGTTGAACAGGGCTGCCGGTCCGGCAATTTTACCCAGTTGCTTCATCTGACGGCTGCGTGAACGGATCAGCATGAAAATCACCAACCCCAATAGCGCCCCGGTGCCGCCGGGTGCAATCCACAAATCATAAAACTGCTGCGTGAAGATGTGCGGAATCGGCTGGTTATGCTGAAACGCCTCAAGGTTTTCGCTCATGTTGGAGAGCCATACCGGCTGGATAAACACCAGCACAATCGCATCGCCATGCAGGCCCAGGGTCCAGAGGATACCAATCAGCAGCACCGAGAAAATCATGCCCGGCAGCGTGCCGCCCACGTGATGCATCGGCAGCCCAATCACCGTGGCGATCAGATTATTAATATCGCCAAAAGGTGAGGCTTCCACGGCCAGACGGATCACCAGCACCACCGCCAGCACACAGAAACCCGGCACCAGCGCGAGAAAGGATTTCGCCACCGCAGGGGGAACGCCTTCCGGCATCTTGATCACCAGATTGCGGCTGTGGACGAAGCGATAGATCTCCGTCGACATCAGCGCAATCACAATCGCCACGAACAAGCCCTGGCTACCAATCATCGAGATCGGCAGTACGCCGGTCACCAGCTGTGCGGGCGCATTTTCAACCGGGGCGAACAGCGTCTGCTGTGGAATGGTCATCACAAAGGCGACTAATGCCATTGCGCCGCTGGTGAGCGGGTCCAGCGTGCGGTACTTCTCCGCCAGACGATAGGCGATACCGAAGCTGGAGATTAGCGCCATGATGTCGTAGGTGGCACGTACCGGATAGAGCAGTTTGTTGCGCCAGCTATCACCAAACAGATCCGCCATCAGATGGCCCCATGCCGGGATGGGCAGGTAAGCGAAGATCAGGAAGAAACTGCCAATCAGCATAAAGGGCATGTTGAGAATGATGCCGTCGCGCACCGAGAGCACATGCTTCTGGCCAGCGACTTTCAGCGCTGCGGGCAACACATAACGTTCAATAAAAGTTCGGTTGGACACAGGGCCTCCTCAGGCTCAATGGCACAACAATATAATGGGCTCGGTAGCGGCGCGATTCATCGCGCAATAAATTGCGCCGCTACGGCATTACGCGTGATGGGTGAACTGGGGTAACCACGGCTTATTCAACGTCAACACCTCTGCCAGCAGGGCTTCCGCCGTGGCAACATCACCGACTAATGGGTTGCCCAACAGCGCCAGCAGCGCCTGATGGCGATCGCCGTGCACTGCTGCTTCGATGGTCAGGCGTTCAAAGGCTTTGATTTGCTGCGTCAGGCCATTCATCAGCGGCGGCAGTTCACCAAACATCAGCGGATGCGCGCCTTGGGCATCCACCAGGCAATTGACCTCCACCACCGCATCATCCGGCAGGCCATGGATCGCGCCGTTATTACGGCAGTTCACCACCAGATTCTTGCCGCTGTTGTTATGAATCGCACTGATCAACTCGACCGCTACTTCCGAGTAATAAGCGCCGCCACGGAAACTGAGCTGCTCCGGTTTGTGCGCCAGATGCGGGTCGGCATACAGCTCAAACAGCTCGGCTTCCACCTTCATCACTTGCTCTGCACGCGTACCTTCATGGCCGTTTTGCGCTTTTTGCTGCTCTTCGGCCAGCATCTGGGGTGTCTGCCAGTAGTAGCGATGATAAGGACATGGAATGGCGTTGAGCGCACGCAGGAACGTCGGCGACCACGGCATATCCTTGATATTGTTCATGGTAAGTGACTGGCCGTCACAGAGTTGTTCAATCACCTGTGCAGTGACATCTTTGCCCCGACAGGTGACCTGATGCACCCACACCAGATGATTTAGCCCGGCAAAGCGCAGCTGTACCTCATCCCGTGACGCGTTGAGCATGCCAGCAATCATATGATGCATATTCACCGGCACGTTACATAGCCCGATAATTTTGGCGTTGCTGTAGCACGATACCGCTTCCGTCACGATACCCGCGGGATTGGTGAAGTTGATGATAAAGGCATCGGGAGCCAGCTCTTCCACTTTGCGCGCGATATTCAGCATCACCGGAATGGTACGCAGAGCCTTGGCAAAACCGCCGACGCCGGTGGTCTCTTGGCCGAGACGGCCATATTTCAGGCCCAGGCGCTCATCGGCGGCACGCGCTGCCAGTTGGCCTACGCGCAATTGTGTCAGTACAAAGCGGGCACCGCGAATGGCATCGTCCAGTTCAAAGTGGACGCTGACTTTAACCTGCTCTAAACCACTCTTCTGCAGCATCCGGCGCGTGAGATCGGCGATGATATTCACCTTCTCGCGTCCCGATTCCACATCCACTAACGCCAACTCCGTGACCGGCAGTTGTGCATAACGATTGATAATCCCTTCAACCAGCTCCGGTGAATAGCTGCTGCCACCACCAATAATCGCCATCTTAAGCATCGGTTCCTCCTGCCGCAGTGCGGCGGTAGAGTTCTATGATTTCGCCCGCCAGATCCTGAATTAACATGGCGTTCATCAAGTGATCCTGGGCATGTACCAAAATCAGGGTGACCGCGAGTTTGCCGCTGCCTTCATCAAGACCAATTAACGCGGTTTGCTGCTGGTGCGCGCCGTTGATGCTCTCTTTCGCAGAGGCTAATTGCTGTTCAGCGGCAGCAAACTGGCCTTCACGCGCCAGTCGCAGTGCGCTGAGCGCTGCACTGCGGGCTGCACCGGCCTGAACCAGCAGCAACATGATTTGCTCTTCAAAATCGATAACCACGTCTTCGGACATGCAGAATCCCCCACAGCACAGGGCCGTGTTTCAATCAGTAGAGTTGGGTAAAACGGGTGAATTAAGCGGTGTGCAACGCCAGGGCTTTATCCAACACCTGCTCGCCGCGCATCATGCCGTAATCCATCATGTCGATGACGGCGACAGCCTTGCCCTGCGGTGTCGCGATGGCGGTTAGACGGGCAGCTTCAAACTGCACCTGGGGGCCGAGCAGCACCACATCGGCATCGGGTAGGATGCGTTCAAATTCCGCCACCGGTACCGCTTTGATATCAATCGCCAGTCCACGGCCTTGTGCGGCGCTCTGCATTTTGGTGACCAGCATGCTGGTGGACATCCCTGCTGCACAGCAAAGTACGATACGCATATGATTTCCTTCTGTGATTTGTCGGGGCCATTTAAGACCCGTCTCTGCGGTGCTGTAAATACCCTCTGGACAGACGATTTTCTGATGAATGTGAGATAAGTCATTAATAATCAGTGAATTGAATTATCTTTGTTTGTGAAAATATTTTTCATGAGTGTGATCGGTGCTTTAATTTATCGTTAATAAGCGCTGTTTTAAGCAGGGTAAAGACGTAATCAGATGAAAAAAAACTCACATTGAAAAATATTTTCATGCATGATGAGTGTTCGCAATTTGGAGATGTGGTGAGCGAATGGATATTGTCTGGCAGCTGCGACAGCAGTCGGCACGGGTGGATGCACCGGAATCTAGGCTGGCGCGTTTTATTCTGGATAACTTGCACGTCAGCGCGCAGGCCACGATGGAAAGTCTGGCTACCCAAGCGGGCGTCAGTCCTGAAGTGCTGCGTCGTTTTGCCGCCTCTGCTGGCTGTCGCGATCTTGATGATTTTCTACACCAGGTGCGTAAAGCTGGCCAGCAGCAGGAAGGCGCATTCATCGAGGTGATCCGCCAGCGGCAGCCGTTACTGAGCCAGCAGGAAAACCGTGTGGCACTGGCCATCCTCAACGATATGGCGTTTGCCGCATCCGCCACTATTGAGCAACTGGCCGGACGCGCCGAAGTCAGCGCTGCCACCATCACCCGATTTGCGCGTTCGGTGGGCTGTGAAGATATCCGCGATTTGCGCATGCGTCTGGCGCGCGCCAGTTCGGTGCCATCAGCGCGGCGTGCACAAAACATTCCACAGCTTGAGACGATTCATCAAGCACTGGCACAGCAGTGGTCGCTGGCTGAAGAGGTAACCTGGGAGCGTGCTGCGCTTATGCTTCGGAATGCCCGAAGTGTGTTATTGATTGGGGCCGCAGGACAGACCACACCACTGGTAGCAGAAGTTCACCAGCGACTTACAACGGCAGGACTGGCACTGGCATGGATTCAGGACGACAACCTGCTGCGTATGACGCTGAGCCGCTTACAGCCGGATGATTTACTGTTAATCCTCGCGCCAGATACGGTGAACAGCAGCGTGCTGAGTGCGGTACACCATGCACACATCCAGAAAACAGCGGTGATTGCGATCTGCCCAGCAGCGCTGGATCTGGCGAACCAGGCAGATGTTTGGCTGCCGCTGCCGGAAAATCAAAGCGCGCGTAGCTATGGCATTCTTTGCGCGCTAGACCGATTAGAAACGGCACTGGCATCGCCGCAAGACAATGCTGCACCAACGCAGGTCAAAGATAATTCAGGATAAATGTCGTAGTGGCCGTGAATTGTCCATGGCCAATCCGACGATTTAGGATGGCATCGGGTTCGCCCTGCATATAAGCCTGGAATGCTAGCACCATATTGCCGGTCTGCAGTGCTCTTACAGGCGCAGGCTTATTGATGCTGATAGTAGAACCGTCCAGACCCTCAATGCCAATCGCAACGCCACTGGCAATGCTACCTGCATCAAGGCGTAATAATCCCGGTAAAGCCGTATTTTCAATACCTTGAAAGGTAATCTCGACCTCTTTAACAACACTGACATCGCAATCTTCTAAATGAATCAGTAAAGGCCGACTTGGCGTGCGGGAAAAGCGATAGAGATATTTATCTATGACTTCTCCAAAATCGAGTTTTATTAACTCATCGCCCGGTCGTATAACACAGGGCGCATCGACGAGGCTACCGCGCATAATAAGATTTTCCGCTGCGTTGACCGCAGAAGGAGAGAAGAAACCAAAGGTCCACACGAACAGGAAACCTAACAATGTAATAGTTTTCTTCATCAAGAGTCCTATTGATAGTCTGCAATGATTGTGGCTCGTGATGTAAAGGCCCCCGAAGAAGGCAATGATGCCGGATTAGCCACAGGGACAACCGTTAAAGTAGGAGGCCGTAAAAGGTTGATGGCAATATATTGGTTTATACGGAGCGGGGAGCCATCTTGTTCAACTCTAATTCCTAACCCACTCTGATTAGTGACAACAGCGGTGTTATCAAAGCTTGAAGGTGTTCCTTGTACACTCAGTCGCACACTTCCCGTTCCCGTGCAATTTACTGAATAGGGCACGGGGCGACGATATTTATCCCCATCGATGGAACGAATGATTAAGGTGTCGAAATCAATCTCGATTAGCCCACCATTATTTATTTCACAGGGAATAGATTCTACAAGTGTTCCCTTAAAACTGACATTTGTGGCTTGTGCCAATGGAAGCGTGATAAATGAACAAGCCAGTATTATTGCCTTTTGTCCGTTAAGACGTTTTACGTGTCTCATTATTCTTCCCTATTGATACTCAACCAGCAATGTTGATGTTGCTGTAAAAGCCCCGCCCGTGACAGTGCCGCTGCGATTTTTAACCAGCACAGCACTTAATGCCGGGCGTGCAGGATCGGTGAAATTGTGCCAACTATTTACCGCCATTTTTGTACCGTTGCTTTTTAACTCAATAGCGAGATTGGCTTTGCTGGTACTAAGCACTGTCGTGTCAAAAGAGGCCCCCGCTCCGCGCAACTGCATTTTCAATGATTTTGATGTGGCTGAAGAACAGTCAAGTACATAGGGTATTGGGCGCTCATAAATTCGGCTATCAATGCGTGAAATGATAATGTCATTGCCAAAGTCTATTGGGATATCTCTATTGCCGTTTACGATGCAGGGTGCCGATAAAACTTTAACCTTCACCGTGGCAATGGTCGAAAATGCCTGTACATAACCGGGAAAAGGCATAAGGGCGAGTAGCGTCGCCATTATGCAGATTAGGGTATCTTTTCTTTTCCTTGAGGATGAATTAATCATAGTTCAACCTGAAGTTCACAGTGGCAAAATAGCTTCCGGCACGGAGATTATTGTGCGTGCGTTCCGGAGCAATGTAATAAATGACGACATGACTTGCTGGTGTGATGAGTAGTGGTTTGCCGCGCTGCCCGAGTGTGACGTTATTTCGCAACGCGTCTTTTATACGCAGCCCAATACCTTCTACACCGTGAGTTTTAATTAATTGCGGATTATCAATGTCCTCAATCCCGGTGAAGGTGAAGGAAGCGGCTGGCTGGCTGGCGCTCCAGGTCAGATTGCCTTTTACATCGCGATTGGCCGATGAGGTACGTAGGCAGTCATGCAAGTAGAGGGCAACGGGAACAAGGTTACCTGTATCGCCGGGATTCTGCAGTTTACCTGTGGCGATATTGCCCAAAGAGACTGATTGATCAGCCGAACGCATATCTAACCGGCAGGCGCTTTCGGTCAAGGTGCCGTGGGCACGGATAACCCCATAGTTGCCATCTACCAGACCATCAGTAAAGCCGGCTTGCGCCATTGAGGAAAAGAGGATTGCGCAAGATATTAATGCTGAGCCTTGCATCTTACGCATTCCAGAGGCTGAACGTGCTGCAATGACGATTATTTGCATTTCATCATTTCCCTGATTATTTTGGCGTTGCACGTTTACTGGTATCTACGGTGCAAGTATTTCCGCTGCATTTAAAGGTTAAGGCTGTTTGGCCGCCGTAATCATTAACGTAAACCAGCACGGGCGTCTGCCCTAAAGCTGCTGTGCTGCCGCCCATCGCCGCCTGACTTTTCGGTGCGATCATCAGTGCTTCAAATCCTTTAATCACGTCGCCCTCTTTTTTGGCGCTCGCACCAATCAAGGTGACGTAATAAGGTGTCGGATTTACAACAGTATATTTATCACCACTTTTACTGAGGGTTATTTTTTCCTGGAATGGTAATGCTTGCTGTGCAGCCGCGGCTTCTGCTAATGCCGCAGGGCGATAAAACACTTTAATACGTGTTTGCAGGGCAATCTGCAATACATTGGGTTTGTCACTTTTAGGTGGGATCTCTCTCAGATTGAAATAAAAAAGAGACTCTCGATCCTGTGGTAATTTTTTAAAAGCCTCAGAAGAGGTGAGTGCCTGAATTTTTACCTGACTTTCAGCTCGGGGTTCAATACGTTGTACCGGCGGTACGACCGTCAACGGATTGTTATTATCCAGTTTTTCACCTTGTTCATCTTCAAGCCATCCTTGAGCCAGATAAGGCAATTCAGTGTTTTGGTTACTTACGGTCAAACTTACTGATTTCTCTGATCCGGGGAATACGACACGTGTTCTGTCCAATGAAATGGCGGCAGAAACAGAATGGGCAATAAAGCTCAATGTCGTGGCGGCGAAGATATTCACTAATGTTTTTCTTTTCATCATTGACCTACAGAGTCTCATCATTGGAATGTGTTTATTTATGACGTTACGATTGTTTCGCAAGGAAGCAGTAAATTATTCATCATGTTGTCCGGTAAAGTGTTCGGCAGGGATATTTCACATTGTTCCGCATTATTCCAACGCACTGTCATGGTATCACCGGCATTAATTCCACTCAGATAGACACGGCCATAATCATTAACAATGCCGGTTTCCTGTTTTTTTGTATTCAGTACGATGGCACCAAACGGCGGCGAACTGCCATCAGCCAGACGGATGACCGCCATCGCTTTTTCACCAGAAATGACGTTGAAGTTACGATAGCCAATCGCCCCCTCGGTCAGCGTACCCTGTGCCACCGATTGGCTGGCTTCGACATTGTCTGCCAGTTTATCGATGTTGATTCGCACGCTGTTGCGATAGTAGCTGCTGATATCACTCACCACAGCTTTACCGAAACGGTTGGTATAAACGGGGTTACCGTAACTGCCGACAGGCACACCGGCAACGCCATCGGTGTCAACTAACATCCTTGTGCCGCCCAGGATATTAGTGCGATGTAATGCACCGCCTTTAGTGGTGAGTGTTGCGCCGCCTTGCAGGGCAACGCCTAATGCGCTGTGTTGGCCCTCGCGATAGCTTGCCGAGCTGTTGACCTTAGCCAGGGTGCCGTTATGGGTATAGTAGCCACTCAGATCGGCGCCCTGACGTGCAACACCTGCACTCACCTGATAGGAGTCAGCATCGTCCAGCCGACTGTAATAACTCGCACTTTGACGGTTATCTCCTTTGGTATAGGAACCGTTGTAACTTACCGTTCCGGATTCGCCCCACGGTAATGACAGTGACATGTACATGCCGTCATCATTGGTGTTATTCAATTTGTTACGATAAGCCGTAAGTGAGAGGCTAAGATTTCTGAAGCGGCCGAGATCGAAATAACGGGAAAGCGATAAGTCATAACGATCGTTGGCTGGTTGGTTCCAGAATGTCTGATGGTTGTAATTGACATACGCGGTCAGATTGAGCGATTCAAATTGCTGATTCAGAGAGAGGGTATACATCTCTTTGCTGCGCCCGGTGGTGATATCGCCATCCCGTGAATCCAGATATTCGGCCATGGAGCGAAAGCCGCTATCGGAAAAGCGATAACCGGCGAACGTCACCTGACTCCCTGTTTGCTCAAAGCGTTTGGCGTAACTCAGGCGGTAAGATCCGCCGCGCTGGGTATCCCGGTTCGGGATTTTAGCCTGCGACATCGTTACATCTGAGGATAGAGCGCCAAAAGCCAATAGATCACGACCCACCCCCACGGAAAAAGCGTTGTAATCTTCCCCGCCCATGCCTCCACCATAGAGTGACCAGCCATTACTGATGCCCCATGAAAGCTCGCTGGCAGCGAACACCGGCCCATCAACACGATGCTTCCAGTCCGATGGTTTCCCCACGGCGGTTTTAAAACGCACTTGTCCCGGCCGGGTGAGATACGGAATGGTGGCGGTGCTCACTTGGTACTGCTTAACACTGCCGTCCTGCTCTTCAATGCGTACATCAAGATTGCCAGACACCGCACTATCGAGATCCTGAATACGGTATGGACCCGCAGCTACCTGCACCTCTTTGATGATACGCCCTTGCTGGCTGATGATGATTTTGGCATTGCTGTTCGCCACACCGCTGACTTCCGGTGCGTAGCCGCGCAAATTAGGGGGCAACATGTTGTCATCAGATACCAGACTGAGTCCGGTAAATCGGAAGCTGTCGAAGATTGCCGAGTTGAGGTAATCCTCACCCATAATGAATTTCGCGCCGATCTTACTTAGCGCGCGATAAGCGTAGAACCTGCTCCAATCCCAGGAGCGGGTATTCGCCTCGTGATGGCTACCGTTGCGACGATCGTAACGAGTTTGCCAATCGGCACGTACCCGCCAGGCATCAAAGTTCGCGCCGCTGGTACCGTTACCGGATAAGTTGGTTGCGCTGCCGCCGCCCGCCCCCTTTTGCTGCAGGGTTTGCAGGTTGAGATTGTAGTCAAAGAGTGCACCTGTGATGCCCTCTTCCCAACGAGCAGGTGGATCCCAATAGGGACTGCTGTACTCTAAATAAGCTTGCGGGATACTAATGAACAGCGCTGATTTTCCTAAATCACCGCGTACTTCCATGCCTTTAATGCTTTCCAGTTTGAGGCACTGTTGGTTATGCCACCACGAGAGGTCAGTTAAGGCTGATTCCTTCAGGCCTAACTGAGACACCATTTCTGGCGTAATGCAGGCCACAGTTTGATTGGCGTCATCTTCTGCTGGGTAGAAGTGAACCTGGCGTTCAGGCAGCGTGTTCGCATTAAGATTAATGCCCAGGGTATAAGTACCCGGCAAAATAAAACCTTTACGTGAAAACTGGCTCAAATCGATATTGCTGCGATCACTAAGATCAAGCACATCTGTGTTGAACTGCACATCACTGACAGCAAGGGATGAAGATAATTTCCCGATGAATAATGTTGTCCCCACTACGAAGACAAAAATGAGATAACCTATATGGCGAGGAAGGCATTTCAGCATGATGGCGTGCCTCGTTAATTATAATCTATTCTAAAACGAATCGTTAATTGGTGGTCGCCAGCTTGCAATATTTCCTGGTTACCCACTAAGTTGAGCGTGTATTTAAGATGCATATTCTCGACCATGAGATCACCTTCAGGCAGATGTACCCCCGGCGTTGCGACATTGCCAATAAGATCGCTGATTCTGACGGATACACCACTGGCGGTACCGGACGTTTTAAAATGGCCTTTGTCATTTTCACCATCAAACATCACTTTAAATTTTTTCCAGTCAGATTTGCTGGGATCCAGGCTTGTCAATGTGCAGCCATATAATCGAATGGAAAACTCTTTTTTAGGCCCTTGGCCTTCTCTAATGATTTTGCTAATGGGATGATTACCCATATATAAAGTCTGATCGCGATCGCCGACGTCAATCGCACAGGGCGTTTCGACAATTGATCCCGTCATATTTAAACGACCAAAACCTTCGGCGTTTGCGAAGGTTTTGGTCATACTTAAAGCGCTGCACAATACCAGGAATGGGGCCGCATCGCGTAAAAATAAGGGCTTCCAAAACATCAATAAGCTCCAGAATACGGTACAGGTAAAAAGACCTGCGGCAGGGGCGCCGCAGGCCAATTAGTCACGCATATTGTTAGATATAATTCAGTACGAAATTAGTCGGTACCTGGAATGTGCCAGGTACAATGGTGGCGGTTGCGCCGCCGCCCTTCACGCTGGCAGCAAAGGTCAGCGTGTTTTTGCCATCAACAACGGTTTGGCCTACTGTCGCGGTATTCAGTTTCACTTTGGAGCCGTCAGCGGCGGTCAGAACAATAGACGCACCGCTGGCATCACCCCCTACCAGCGCCAGGCTTTCTGCATCATAAGGAGAAGCTGTACCAGTGAAGGTCACTGTGACTTTATCTTTAGTGCCCGGCGTAGCAATAACGCAATCTTCCAGTTCAATATGGAAAGGCTTTGCACTTGAAGAACCGGTATTACCGTTTGCAGCCAGCACCACATTAGAAATAGCGCCGAGCGGAACGGTTTGATCTAATGAACCCGGAGCGATGGAGCAAGGTGCATCAATAATGGAACCGGTAAAAGTGACTTTTCCGGTTCCACCCGCAGCGTGTACAGAGGAAACAGCAAACAGGCTAAACATAGACAAGGCGATAAGACTCTTTTTCATTTAATATCTTCCATTGAGTTTTTTCTTCATGTTTTTTTAAAACATGGCGTTCTCTGGTTTTAATCAGACGTATAGACGTTGATCACCGTTTTTTATCGTCAGGTACCAGCATTTGCACGCTGTTAGCAGGTGCTCCGTTATCATGCAACTGGAGTAGGGCATGATATATTTAACGTGGCTGTTTTTATTTTAATTGGCAGCTCAAGTGAGTGCTATTATGTTCAAGGTGAGTAATTAAGAAAATAAGATTTCTATGGCGTTTATGTAGTAAGCGAACGGGGTGCTTGTAAGGGGAATATTACAAGGATAAAAGATGGGTGTGTGAGTAAGAGAGGGAGAGGGTTAATTTTAATCGTCTATCAATTCAATTGCTGAAAACTATATCATTAATGTCATCAGGTGAATGTGACCGAGGCTGTATTTATTAGGTCAAATATTAACGCAATCTACTAATGATGACGTTCGTGACAGATGAGATTAAGCGAATCAGCCCGTGCCACTGCATCGTCACGGGCGTGACCTGTTATCGGCTAAGCACCTGTGCGCCGGCACTCTTTTCTAACCGCCGAACATCAAGCAGTGACATCAATACCAACAAAGCTACGCCGGCAAAGGCGATGTGAATATCACTCTGCTCAATGGTGGTGTGGCCATGCCACAGCATTGAGCCGCGCAGGAAAAGGGCTGCCAGCGCAATTCCGGCGCTCATGCTGAACTGGAAGAAGATACTGAACACCACTGAGGCATCACTCATTTTTGTTTGGGGCACGTCAGCAAAGCCCAGACTGTTGTAGCAGCTAAACTGCAGTGAACGCGACAGCCCGCCAATAAACAGAATCGCGGCAATCGCAAAATAACCCAGTGAAGGGCTAAGCAGCAGGCACCCCAGCATCGCCACCAAACTGATGATGCCATTCACCATCAATACCTGACGGAATCCCCAGCGCTTCATGAGCCATGTCGTGGCCGGTTTCATGGCTAAATTTCCGGCGAACACCCACAATACCGTGGCACCGGCTTGTGCGGCACTCCAGCCAAACCCCAACTGGAACAGTAAGGGCAGCAGAAAGGGCACGGCATTAATTGAAGCGCGAAACAGCGAGCCACCCATCACTGAGTTGCGGAAGGTGTTAATGGTCAGCGCATTGAATGGCAGCAACGGTTGCGGATAAAGAAAGCTGTGACGATAAGCCAGTATACTGCTCAGTATGCCGACCAACAGCAGTGGGATGCCGAGGCTGAGATGCATCTGTCCAAGCGCTTCCAGTGCGATAATCAACGCCGTACAGGCGGATGCCGTCAGCACAAAACCACGCAAATCAAAGGGGCGCGGCTGTTCTGCTTTGAACTGTGGAACCAGATAGCCGGTAGCGATAATGGCGAGCAGGCCGAGTGGAATATTCAGCCAGAAAATCCACGGCCAATGTCCGTAGGTGACAATCAACCCGCCGAGTGGTGGGCCGAGCACGGGGGCAATCAGCCCGGGCCAGGTAATAAAAGCGATCGTTTTCACCATCTCTCTCTTTGCGGTGACGCGCAGTACCACCATACGGCCGACTGGCACCATCATTGCCCCTCCGATGCCTTGTAAAATACGGCTCAGTGTAAACATCGCTAAGGTGTCGCTGAAGCCGCACATGACTGAGGCGAGGGTAAAAATCAAAATGGCACAGGCAAACACGGTACGTGCCCCAAAGCGCTCGGCCAGCCACCCGCTCATTGGGATGCCCACCGCCACCGCCAACAGATAAGCACTGACACCCACATTCAATGCCACCGGACTTGCCGCGAAGTCATGTGCCATTTGTGGAATGGCCGTGGTGATTACCGTGGCGTCGAGGTTTTCCATGAAGAAAGTGATGGCCACCAGCAAGGCCAGTAACAGGGGATGGTTCGCCTTAAGCCCCGTTTGCGTCATAGCAACATTCCTTTCTCTTTCTGGGTTCGTGATGATCAAGAAAGGTCAGTTTTATGTGCAATGGTGTTTCATGCAAGTCTCACCAATGAAAAACCCGGCAGGTGCCGGGTCATCAGAGATGCAGGGAGAGGAGCATTTTCGCCGGGAAAAGTTACGGCAGTGTAATCACAATGGTGCCGCTACCGCTTTTATCGCCGGGGGTAGGATTGGTCCCCGAGAGCGTAGAAGCAACGGTATGGGATGAGTTACCGTTGGGCAAATAAATGGAGCCTGTGGTGCGGCCATCAAAGGTCAATGTGGATGTCACACCTCCCCCTAAGTTGATGGTGCCGCCCAGACTCGTCAGGGTGGCTGAGGTGGCACGATTGCAGTTCACATTAATCGAGACGCTATCCTGTTTGCCATTGACCTGATTAGGCTGCAGCGAGCCGTGGTCAATGATTGGCGATCCGCTAAAGGAACAACTGGTCGGCTGAGGGGGTAAGGGCACTGTGACGCAGGATGTGCCTGGCTGGGTGCGAAACAGGTAGCCCATATTATTTTGAGCCCCGCCCACACAGACGGTATAAGGCCCTCTTGACGGATAAAAACCCGTTGAGAATGTGGCGCTGGCAGGATAGCGATGCAAAAATGCTTTGTTGGCATTGGCCCAGGTATCTGTCCCGCCATTCGATCCATAATCCAAAATAATACGTGAGGGATAGATATCGGGATAGGTGCCACTGTCGTGCAACACCCAAATGCCAAAATCGCAGTATCGTGTCCCACATCCTATCGACGCGCTCGAGTTTCCTCCCGACATGATGTAGCTGATTTCCATGGGCATATTCCAGGCAGGAAAGGCCGCGCGCGTGATGATGATGACCGCCTGAGCAGGAAGCGTAATAAGAGCGAAAGTGAACAACAATAATAGCGGGATTATTTTCATGTTATTCCAGAATAAAATGGGGAAGAAAGGCGCTCGACTCGTTCAAAATGAATCGTGACATGACCTTCCAGCTGGACGAGCCAATATATTGGGATTTCGATAATGAGATTTATTGTACGGAGGCTGTTTTCTTAAATATGTAAATATTGGCTGCGATGTGAGTCATTTAATACTGGTTATATTGTCAGGCGGCACTGACAAAAATAAACGGAGACACTGCGATACTGTAAAGGAAGGGAATAAAACAGGTCACCCAGCGGCAACCTGTTTTTGCGTCATTATGCCGTTGCAGCCACTTGGGTTTTCGCTTCAATATACTGCACAACTGCCTGTGTCACCTCGGCGGTATTGGCGCAGCCCCCCACATCCGGTGTCAGAATTCCTTTCGCACACACATATTCGATGCCTGCCATAATCAGCGCGGCGGCATTGCGTTCACCGAGATGTTCCAGCATCTGCACCGCCGTCCAGAAGGTGGCAATCGGGTTGGCGATGCCTTTGCCGGTAATATCAAACGCTGAGCCATGAATCGGTTCAAACATTGAAGGGAAGCGCCGCTCTGGATCGATATTGGCAGTGGGTGCCACGCCCAGACTGCCCGCCAGTGCCCCCGCCAGGTCGGAAAGAATATCGGCGTGCAGGTTAGTGGCGACGATGGTATCCAGCGACTGCGGATGCAGCGTCATGCGGTGCGTCATGGCATCGACCAGCATTTTGTCCCACTGCACATCCGGGAATTCCAGCGCCACTTCAGCGGCAATCTCATCCCACATCACCATGCCGTGACGCTGCGCGTTGGATTTGGTCACCACCGTCAGCAACTTGCGTGGACGTGACTGCGCCAGTTTGAAGGCATAACGCATGATACGCGTGACGCCGACACGGGTGAAAATCGCCACTTCGGTGCCGACTTCTTCCGGTAAACCCCGGTGCGCACGGCCGCCGTTACCGGAGTATTCCCCTTCAGAGTTTTCACGCACGATGACCCAGTCCAGATCGCCCGGACCGCGATTGCGCAGCGGCGAGGTGACCCCCGGCAGGATTTTGGTCGGACGCACGTTGGCGTACTGGTCAAAGCCCTGGCAAATCGGCAGACGCAGGCCCCACAGCGTGATGTGATCCGGCACATCCGGCGCGCCCACGGCACCGAAGTAAATCGCATCGAATTTTTTCAGCGTGTTCAGGCCGTCTTCCGGCATCATCACGCCATGTTTTTTGTAGTAGTCCGAGCCCCAGTCAAAGGTCTGCACATCAAACTGCAGTTGCTCATCGTGACGTGTCAGCGCTTGTAACACCTCTACACCCGCGGAGATCACTTCCGGGCCGATACCGTCTGCCGGGATGGCGGCAATTTTGTAGTTACGCATGTTGTTTCTCCAGTTGCTTAATGTGTTTGGGGGATCTCAGCCGTCTCGGGTTTATTCGAGCGGGCAGAAAGAATCAGGACAACGAGGGCAGAGAGCGCCAGTAAGCCAGCGACAAAATAGAGCCCCCAGGTGTAGCTGCCGGTCTGCTGGCGGATGACGCCAATCATCATCGGGCCGACAAAGCCGCCCAGGTTGCCGATAGAGTTGATGGTGGCGATGCCCGCAGCCGCAGCTGGGCCGCTGAGGAACAGCGTCGGCATACTCCACAGCGGCGGTTTTGATGCGCTGATACCAACAGTCACCAGCGTCAGGGCGACAATAACGGCAAACAGCGTGCTGACGTTTCCGGCGTAAATCAGTCCCGCCGCCGCCAGCAAACAGGCACCAATCACATGCCAGCTACGCTCCCTGGTGCGGTCTGAGTGGCGTGCCCACAGGATCATGCCAATCACCCCAATCACCGCCGGGAAGGCGTTCAGGAAACCAATCTCCATTGAAGAGGCACCGAAGCTTTTGATGATCTGTGGTGACCAGATGCCGAGCGTGTAGAGTCCGGCGGAGGTGCCGAAGTAGACCAGCGCCAGGGCCAGCACGCGTTTATCCGCCAGTCCGCGCCAGACGCTGCTGTGGCCCTGTGCGGCGGCACGTGTGCGCTCTTCCGCCTGCATGGTGTTTTGCAGCCACTCGCGCTCTTCGTCAGTCAGCCATTTGGCCTTGGCCGGGCGGTCAGTGAGGAAGAACAGCACCACAACGCCGAGCACCAGCGCGGGGATGGCCTCCAGCACAAACATCCACTGCCAGCCCGCGTAACCGAGGAAGCCATGCATCTCCAGCAGGGCGGCAGAGATCGGCGATCCCAGAGCGGTAGAGAGCGGGGCGGCCGCCATAAAAATGGCAGTCACCTGCGCGCGTCGGGCGGCAGGGAACCAGTAGCTGAGATAGAGGATGATGCCGGGGAAGAAACCGGCCTCCGCGACGCCGAGCAAAAAACGCAGGGTGTAGAAGCTGGTGGTGCCCTGCACAAAGGCCATGCAGCCAGAGACCAGGCCCCAGGTGATCATTACGCGGGCGATCCAGATGCGCGCCCCGACTTTATGAAGAATTAAATTGGAGGGGACTTCGAACAGGAAATAACCGAGGAAAAAGATGCCCGCACCCAAACCAAATACCGTGGGTGAGAAACCTAAATCCTGATTCATGGTTAACGCGGCAAAACCGATATTGACGCGGTCGAGAAAGGCGATGAAGTAGAGCAGCATGATGAAGGGCACAATGCGCAACGTCACTTTACGCATCACCCTTTTTTCGAGGTGAGAGTTCATATTAAAGTGCTCCAGATTGTGTAGGGTGGTGTTATTTTTTGTAATCGAGTTCAGTATGCAGCTTTGACTTGGCGGATCATTAAGCGTGGATTATATAAAGTATTTGAATAATCGAATGGCGAGGGAAATGTGGATATAAATCAACTGCGTTGTTTTGTGGCGGTGGGTAAAGAACTCCATTTTGGGCGCGCAGCCCAAAGAATGGAAATGATGCCTGCGTCACTTTCTCGCTTCATTCGATTACTGGAAGAGGACCTCGGCGTGCGGTTATTGAACCGCTCAACGCGCAATGTTTCACTCACGGCAGAAGGTGCGATCTTTTTTGACGAAGCCAGCAAACTTATCGATCAATTTGACGCGCTGGCACTGCGTTTCAAAGTGGGATTAAAAGATGATCGCCGTACATTGCGTATTGGCGCAATTGATAGCGCCGCCCGCGGATTAGTGCCTGCATTATTGAATTTATTTGTACCGCTACATCCCACCAGTGATATTCATATTATTGAAGATAAAACCATCAACCTGATCCCGAAATTAAAATCAGGCTGGCTGGATATGATTATTATTCGTGCCCCGCAGGTAATGGATGCCTCGCTGTCGATGCGTTTTATCACCCGAGAAAGCTGCGTACTGGCCGTGCCGTTGCAGCATCCGCTGGCGGGTCGAACGCAGGTCAGCGTTGAGGATTTTCAACATGAGGCGATGATCATTCCCGACCGACGCACGCGCCCACACAGTCACGATCTCACCATGAGTTTGTTTAAACAGGCCGGATTAACGCCGCATATTGCCCAGTTCGCTGAAGAGAAGCAGACCATTTTGAGCCTGGTGTCCGCAGGCTTGGGCCTCGCGGTGGTGCCCGCATCTTACCGCACCATGAACAGTGACAGCGTCAGCTATATCGCGCTGACGTTACCTGAACAAATCAAAGGGCTGCCCCTGAGCATTGCCTGGCAAAAGGGCAATGAAGATGATTATCTGCGTGAGATGCTGCGCCTGTTAAATGACAACAAGCGCGAACTCACGGAAAAACTGTAATGAGCGATTAACTGAATTCTGATTCCGGCGGGCAGTTCTCGCGAATATAAATATTGAACGGAGTGTAGCCGCCAGTATTTTTATCATTTTCGACGCGATTAAAATGCACCGCAATAATCTCCAGTGCGCGGCGCGCTTCTTCATGCGGATTTTGATCGATAATCACATCAATAACCCCCTCACGTAACATTCGACGTCGCTCAGTAGTGAGTTCATGGGTAATTAAGACCACCTGCTGTTCCAGTTTGAGGGATTTTATTGCCTGAGTAATATTGGTATTGCCCGCAGAGACGTTATAGATACCTCGGATATTCGGATTATTTTGCAACGCCCGTCGCACCACTTCACCGGCACGGGTTTGATCCTCGCCGCTTTCCAGCGTTTCGCTGATGGCATACTGTGGAAAACGCTCACGCAGTACCGAGCGGAACCCCATCTCGCGCTCTTCATGACCAATCATATGCTGCATACCCAGCACCACTAAAACCTCACCGCCCTGGCTACCGCAAAAACGGCCAATAAGTTCACCGGCTGCACGTCCCATCTGACGATTATCTGGCCCCACATAGGCGATACGCCCGCTGGTGGGGATGTCGGTGACCAGCGTCACCACCGGCGTTTTGCCTGAAATCTGGCGCAGTGCTTCCGCGACATCCGGATCGTTGGGGCATACCACTATCATCGCGTCGTTGACTGCCGCAATTTGGTGGATCTGCTTAATGGTGCCCTGCGGATTGGTCAGATTGAGGTAGTGGATAAAGCAGTTGAGGCGCATATCGGACAGGGTCGCGCCAATGTCGGCGAAAGCATTACGCAGACCGCGATAAAAGGGATTCTTGGGCGACTGCATCAGCACCGCCACGCGCAGCATCGGCAAATAGCCGCGAAACAGCACGCGATCCACGTTGAGCTTGTTGGCCCACTCCAGCACTTTGGCTTCCCTGGCCGGAGAAACACCGCCGCGTCGATTCATCACCCGATCGACGGTACTTAAACTGACGCCTGCAGCGGCAGCAATCTGATCTAACGTGGTTTTTTTGATGTCAGTCACAATAAAGCCCCGATTTGAAGGGAAGCCATCATTGAATGAATGTTTACCGCCAATTCAGCGATTGATCAATATATCCGCATCACTTAATTTTTAATTCGTGAGGTGAGTGGGATTTATTAATGAGTGTAACTGAGGTTTTAAAATAAAAGGGCGTTGAGACCATCCTGTTTAATTAAATTCATTCGATGTAAATAACGTAAATAACCAAGCAACCATCAATCCTTTTATTTAAGGAGTCAAACATGACGCAATTAACCGGCATTGCGCTACTCGGCGCGGGCCGCATGGCAAAAGTGCATGCGGCTGCCATTCGCCAGGCCGGCGGGCAGATCGTTACGGTGTACGATCCCGTCAGTGCGGCAGCTGATGCGATGGCAGCAGAAACCGGTGCGGCGGTGGCATCCAGTGCCGCGGCGGCGATCGGCCATCCGGAGGTCACTGCCGTGGTGATTGCCACTTCTTCAGACACTCACGTGGAACTGATCATCGCGGCGGTCAATGCCGGTAAACCGGTGCTGTGCGAAAAACCCATTGCCAGCAACTTAACCGAGGCGCGGCACTGCATTGAAATCATCGGCAGCGAGGCCGCACAGCAGGTATTCCTCGGCTTTAATCGCCGCTTCGATCGCGGTCATGCTTCGGTGTGCCAAGCGGTGCAGGCGGGTGAGATTGGTCGTCTGGAGCAACTCACCCTCACCAGCCGCGATCCGTTTCCGCCGCCGCTGGAGTACATTCCCCGTTCAGGCGGCCTGTTCCGCGACATGATGATCCACGATTTCGACATGGCGCGCGGAATTGTCGGCAAAGAGTTTGTCAGCATCACCGCGCATGGTTCGTCGATTATCGACCCGGAAATCGGTCGACTGGGGGATGTGGACACCGCCAGCGTCACGTTACTGGCAGAGGATGGCACCCTTGTCACCATCCTTAACTCCCGCCGTTGCAGCTATGGCTTTGATCAGCGCATCGAGGCGTTTGGCTCGCAGGGCATGGTGATGTCCGATAACCCACGGCAATCAGGCTTCACCCGCTACACGCCAGAAGCCCCCGGCTGTGCCGCACCGATCCTTGAGTTCTTTATGGAGCGCTACGGGCCGAGCTACATCGAAGAGATGCGCTTATTCCTTGAATGCGCACGCAGTGGCACACCGATGCCGGTCAATGCGTTGGATGGCCTGAAGGCCGCGCTGTTGGCAGAAGCCGCCACCGCATCACTCAAACTGGGCAAAACACTTCATCTCACCGGATTAGATCAGGAGTTCCCTCATGCATAACACCGCAGGCCGTCATGTGAATACCATTGCCATCGTGACCGGTGGCGCCCAGGGCGTGGGGTTTGCCATCGCACGTCAACTGGTACTGGAAGGGTGCACGCGTCTGGTGCTCGCGGGGCGCGATGCCGAAAAAGGCACGCGAGCCAGTGCTGAGCTGGCTGAGTTAGGTGCCAGGGCGCAGTTTGTGGCGCTGGATTTGCAGGATGTCGAAGCCTGTCTGGCACTCACGGAGAAAGCCGTCACCACTTTTGGTGATGTGAATGTGCTGGTCAACGCCGCTGCATTGGGCGCTCGAGGCACGCTGGTGGATACGCCGCTCGCACTCTGGGATCAAATGTTTAATACCAATGCGCGCGCGCCGTTCTTTTTGATGCAGGGCTTTGTGCGCCATCGGCTGGCGCAGGGAGGTATCGGGGCGATCGTCAATATCCTGTCGCAGTGTGCACACTGTGGGCAATCCTATCTGGCGCCTTACTCGGCGTCTAAAGGCGCGCTGGCAACCTTGACCAAAAACGTCGCCAATGCCTATCGCGGCAACCGTATTCGTTGTAACGCCATTTTACCAGGCTGGATGGACACCCCAGGCGAAGATCTCACTCAACGTAAGTACCACGCTGCCACCGATGGCTGGCTGGAGCGTGCTGAAGCGTCGCAGCCGATGGGGCAGCTATGTAAACCGCAGCAGTTGGCGGGGCTTGCCAGTTATCTGCTGAGCCATGAAGCCGGTGTGATGACCGGTGCCTTGATCGATTACGACCAGAATGTTGCCGGTGCCTATCCAGAGTAATCTGGGCACTGATTCTGTCCCCTACCTATCAATAAAAATAAGGTCAGATTATGCAATTCAAAAAACACCTTACCGCGCTGGCGCTGCTGTGCGCGTTACCCGTGAGCGTGATGGCGAAAGATCTCAGCATCGGCGTCAGCATGGATCATTTCGACGATAATTTTCAGACCATCCTGCGCCAGGCCATGGCCAGCAAAATGAAGCAGCTCGGCGATGTGAAAGGGCAGTTTGAGGATGCCAAAGGCGATTCCGCGCAGCAGTTGCAGCAAGTTGAATCCTTTATTGGTCAGGGGGTGGACGCCATTATCGTCACGCCCACGGACACGCAAGCGATGAAACCGATTATTGCCCTGGCTCAGAGAGCCAAAGTGCCGCTGGTGTTTGTTAACCGCCGACCCGAAACGCCGTTGAGTGATGGCATGGCGTATGTGGGCTCCGATCCGCGCCTCGCAGGAAAAATGCAGATGGAAGCGTTGGCAAAACAGATGGGCGATAAAGGCAACGTGATGATTCTGATGGGGAATCTCTCCGGTGAAGATACCCGTGAACGCACCAAAGGGGTAGAAGAGGTGATTGCACAGCATCCGGGGATGAAAGTGCTGGATAAGCAGTCGGCCCTGTTTTTCCGCAAAGAGGCGAATGATGTCACCACCAACTGGCTGCTCACCGGACAGGACATCAATGCTATCGTCGCCAATAACGATGAGATGGCGATTGGGGCCATTCTGGCGTTGAAGCAGGCGGGCGCGAAGCACGTGCAGGTGGCGGGCATTGATGGCACGCCGGATGCGTTACAGTTCATCAAAAGCGGCGACATGCGTCTGACGGTGTTCCAGGATGCCAAAGGTCAGGGCGATGGCGCAGTGCAATCGGCGATCGGTTTGGTAAAAGGCGAGAAGGTGGCAAAGGATACCTTTATACCTTATCAACTTATTACCAAAGAGAATGTCAGCCAGTTTGCCAACAGTAATACGCGATAAAGCTGCTGCGTGTGATTTGACCTGGTCGCCATCAATGGCGACCCTACAGTGTGCGCAGGGTATGCCTGTGTATTACCCATTCCCGTAGGGTGCGCATTGATGCGCACCTGGCGAAAACCGGCTCTACGCCGCCCAGAGTGGCTAATTCTCATCACTCTCTCTATGATGGATTTTTTCCCGCATGATTGTCGGGAACGATCAATGACTTAGGGAAGTAACCACGCGATGACCCTGTTAAACGACCTCGATTTGCGCCAGCTGGAAGCCTTCTCGGCGGTGATCTCTGCGGGCAGCGTCACGGCAGCCGCTAAAGCACTGAACCGCTCGCAGCCTGCGGTCTCCCGCTTGATTCAGGAACTGGAGCAGTCGCTGGGTTATCCGCTGTTTATCCGCAACGGGCCACGCATCCATCCGTCTGAAGAGGCGCTGCAACTCCATCAGTATGTGCAAAAAGCCTTACTGTCGTTGCAGCAGATCCGCCTGCGCGCGCAGGAGATCGCGCATCAGCAGCATCGACCACTCAGTATTGCCGCCACGCCCGCACTGGCTGCCGGTTTATTGCCGCAGGCGTTGGCGGCACTGAATTTGCAGAACAAAGTGCAGATCCTCAGTGAGTCCGCGGAAAAGACCGCGCATGCGGTGATCACCGCAGAGGCCGATATTGGGCTCTGCAGCTTGCCGCTGGAGCATCATGCGGTTGAATTACACTGGATTGGACAATCTCAGTGTGTGATTGCGCTACCGGAAGAGGACGAACTGGCGGCGCAGGCTACGCTATCCCTCAGCCAGCTGGCAGGCCGTCGTTTAATCGCCCCCTGGAGCCCGCAACGTCTGCGTGGGCGCTATGAGAAAGCCCTGAAGAAGGTGAAAGCGCCGCTGCTGGAAACCATCGAAACCAACTCCTCGGCGAACATTCTTGGCTGCGTGCGCGCTGGATTGGGCGTGGCGATCCTTGAGCCGGTAACGGGTTGGGGCATGCCGCTGGCTGGCGTGGCGATTCGTCCGATTGAGGAAGATATTCCCTATTTCTTTGGCGTGATTACGCCGCAGGGGCGTCAGATTTCCAGTGCCGCACTGGCGCTGGTGGAGGCGCTGGCAGAGGCTGCGACCCAGCTTCTGCCGGGCTTTGAACGTCTGCCCGCCAGTGAACATCCGCGCATTATGCGGGTGATTAACCAGAACGGATAACCGCGGTCACCATAAATGGTGACCCTACAGCCTTCGCGGTCCTCCGTGGGGTGCGCACAAAGATGACCCTACATGCTTCGCAATTCTCTGTAGGGTGCGCGTAAAGCTGACCCAACAGCCTTCGCGATCCTCCGTAGGGTGCGCATTTATGCGCACCGTCATGCACAATCCCTTTATTTTCAACGCTTATAACTTTTCCGGCATAAGATATAAGAAATCCATTGGTCAAATCCTGAGCGCACTTCTTGACTCCGATTTAGGGCAAGAGGATTATGCGAAAACTTAGTTCTTATTATGCGTATTGATGATTGTTAGCTATCCATTATGTGATTTATAGATAATTAAAACGGTCGCTCCATCAACGCATTTTAACCGTTTTCGCTCGCTCTCATGGCGATCGCTGACACCAGGGAAATCTCTCTATGACTTATGCCGCTAAAGGTCTTGCCGCGCTGGAAGCTCAGCTACAACAGGATCTGGAGTTTCTGGAACTGCCTGCCAAATCCTGGGTACCGGAACGCACCTATCTGAGTGCACCGGTGCGCGACGTGGTGGTGATTGGCGCAGGCATGTGCGGGCTGGCGGCACTGGCCAAATTACAATTCACCGGCATCAGTAATGTGGTGGCGTATGACGCCGCACCCGCTGGGCTGGAAGGTCCGTGGATCACCTTTGCGCGTATGGAAACCCTGCGCTCACCGAAAACCCTGCACGGTCCGGCTCTCGGCTTGGCTCAACTGACCTTCCGCGCCTGGTTTACCGCGCAGTGGGGCAAAGAGGCATGGCAGGAGCTGGACAAAATCCCTAAAGCACAGTGGATGGATTACCTGATTTGGTATCGCAAGGTGCTGAATCTGCCGGTGCATAACAACGTGCGCGTGAGCAATATCGCGCAGGACGGGGATTTGATTGCGCTGGATCTGGACGGTGCCGAAACCGGCCGGGTTTACACGCGTCGTTTGGTGCTGGCCACGGGACGTTCTGGTCTCGGCGGCTTTGCCGTTCCGGATTTCCTGCAAGGCATCGATCGTCAATTCTGGGCGCACTCCGCGGATGACATCGATTTTGCTGCCTTGCAGGGGAAACGTATTGCGGTGATTGGCGCAGGTGCTTCATCGATGGACAACGCCGCCACGGCGCTGGAGCAGGGCGCAGGCGCGGTGGATTTGCTGATTCGCCGCAAAGCGATGCCGCGCATCAACAAGATGACCGGTATTGGTAGCCAGGGCGTGGTGCACGGTATGCACCAGCTGCCGGATGCGTGGAAATGGAAGTTTGTCGATTACACCGCCGCCACGCAAACGCCGCCACCACGTTCCTCAACTTTGCGCGTATCGCGTCATGAAAATGCGCGTTTCTTCCTCGATTGCGGCATCAATGCTGTCAAACAGGAAGAGAATGGCCTGCTCATCGAAACTACCCAAGGTGCGCTGCACTACGACTATCTGATTGCCGCTACCGGTTTCACCAACGATTTCCACGGTCGCCCGGAATTTGCGGCTATCGCACCGCATATCCGCAGCTGGTCTGATGGTCGCTATCAGCCAGAAATGGGGAACGCGCGTCACAGCATGCTGGAAGCGCCCGACCTCGGCCCATCATTCGAATTTCGCGAACTGTCTCCAGGCGCCTGCCCGATGCTGGCACACATCCACTGCTTTAACGATGCCGCGATGCTGACGCACGGCAAAGTCTCCGGCGATATTCCGGCGGTGAGCGCCGGTGCCGATCGTCTGGTGCGCGGGATTACTGCCTCACTGTTTGCCGAAGACGTGGAGCAGCACTACGCCAACTTACAAGCTTTTGACACCCCTGAACTGCAGGGCGATGAATGGGTGGACTCAACCCCCTTACTCAAACAGGAGAACGCGTTGTGAGCGACGCTATTGATCAAGCAGCCGGATTAACACCAGAAGATGCGTTGTATCAAACGCGCCGCCTGCGCCCCGAATTTGTTGTGGGTGCGGAAGCGTGCCGTGTGTCAGTACTCACGCCGGAAGACGATCAGGGTCTGCCTGCGGATCTGCGTCTGGCGCTGGCGCAGCGTATGGCGGTGCTGAATTACGATGCGCCGCTGCAACGCGATTATCAGGCACAACTGGCGGCGTTAAACCCGTCTGAAGCTCTGCTGGCGCTGGCCTCGGGTTGCGCCGTAGCGGAAGAGCCGCTGGCGACCATTGCACGTCATGCCGACATGGTGACGCAGCAGCCAATTCAGGCCACCGAGCAGCATATCCGCCTGCTGGAACAGGCCGGTTTGAGCAATCCGCAAATCGTCGCGCTCTCTGAACTGATTGCCTTTGTTAACTTCCAGACGCGCGTTGCGGCTGGCTTACGTCTGCTGAGGTCTGCATGATTCCGTCGGTTAATCTCAAGCCTTTGCACTGGCATCCTTACATTCAGCCCGTGGACGTCGAACAAGCGACGCCGGCCCAGCTGGATGCGATGAAGGTGACGCCATCCAACAAGAAGATCTCCGAGTACGTGCGCACGCTGGTACACGATCCCGAGAGCTACACCGCGCGTACCGGGCTGTTCAACGCGATTATGTATGTCGAAGGCGGTCTCGATCGTGCCGATCGTGAACTGGGCGCGTTGGGGGCATCGATCGTGAACGGCTGCCGCTATTGCGCCGTGGTGCATGCGCGCCGCCATGCACAGCTGGCCGAGAGTGACGCGGTGGTCAGTGCCATCTATTTTGATAGAGCGGATGTGTTAGGTGAGCGTGATGCTGCGATCTACCACTTTGCTCGTCGTTTATCGGTCACGCCATCAGAAGCCACGCCGGAAGATGTAGCGACACTGCGCACGGTCGGTATGAACGATCAGGAGATCATCGATCTGATCCACGCCATTGCCATTTTCGGCTGGGCCAACCGTCTGATGCATGTGCTCGGCCATGCTGACCTGAACAAATAAGGGCTGCACCAGATGTTAGAACTCAACAATATTACGCTCTCTTATGGCAGCAACCCGATCCTGAAAGGTGTCGATCTGTCGGTTAAACGCGGCGATGTAGTGTCGATCATCGGGCCAAGCGGCACCGGCAAAACCACGCTACTGCGCTGCATTAACTACTTGGCCAAGCCCTCTGCGGGCACTATCCAGCTGGATCAGATCCGTATGGATTACCAGTCGCCAGATAAAGCGGCGATCCAGGCGATCCGTTTGCGCACCGCCATGGTGTTTCAGCAATTCAACGTGTTCAAAAACATGACGGTGCTGGAAAACGTGATGGATCCACTGATCGTGATCCAGCGTAAAACCAAACAGCAAGCGCGCGATATTGCCGTGCAAGAGCTGGAACGTGTGGGCTTGGGTGCCAAACTCGATCACTATCCGTCGCAGCTGTCTGGCGGCCAGTTACAGCGTACCGGTATCGCGCGTGCCCTGGCGGTGCGTCCGGATGTGATGTTGTTTGATGAACCGACCTCATCGCTCGATCCTGAGCTGGTGGGGGAAGTGCTGAAAGTGATTAAAGATGTGGCGTCTTCTGGCATTACCTCGCTGCTGGTAACGCACGAGATGCAGTTCGCAAAAAGCATCTCGAATCGCATTGTGTTTATGGATCAAGGTGTGGTGGCCGCGCAGGGCAGTCCGGCAGAGATGTTTGATAACCCAACCCTGCCGCGCCTTGCACAGTTCCTCAGTAGTGAACGAGCATTCTAATAATTAAAGGAATCAAAGACATGCCTGCAATCAAAACCACATTACGTCGCCTGGCCGCGCCTGGCATCATCGCGTTAGCCCTGATCAGCGGTAACAGCTTCGCTGACGCGGTCCGTACCATTAAAATTGCTACCGCAGCCGAATCCAAACCGCTGTCATGGGGCGCGATTGGTCACGAGCCGCAAGGCTATGAGCCGGACGTGCTGAAAGCTATCAACGCTAAACTGCCGCAGTACAAATTTGTCATGGAAGGCGCGGCAGACATCGCGCAGGAAACCGGCCTCGTGACCGGCAAGTACGACATGGCGACCGGCGGTTACTACAAGGCGCCTGCACGCAGCAAACAGTTCCTGATCCCCGATGCACCGATCGGTGCCAGCCTGATGAAGATCTACAGCCGCAGCGATAGCAATATCAACGGTATGAAAGATCTGGTCGGCAAGAATATCGTGCCAGTGACCGCAGGCGGTGGCGTGTATAAGTTCGTCACCCAGTGGCAGCAGGATAACCCGAATGACAAAATCACCATCAAAGCTTCCAGTGCTGGCGTGCCTTACCCGGATCGTCTGAAAGAAGTACAGAACGGTAAATACGATGCGCTGATCTTGCCTTCAAACCTCGGTGAACAGACGGTGATCGACAACCAGAAGCTGGCGATCAAAGCCAGTGAGCCAGTGGTGATCAATAACACTTATGTGCTGATCCACCGTTCTGCTGAAAACCAGGCGCTGAACGATGATGTGAACAAAGCGCTGAAAGAACTGAAAGATGACGGCACGCTGGATAAGCTGGCGCAGAAGTGGTTCGGCGAAGAAGTGACGAAGTACATGAAGTAACAGATTCACTGCGCCCGGTCTTAATCCGGGCGCATGCTGTCCTTTTTAGCAGGAGTGTTTCACCGTGAATCTATCCTCCATGATTCCTGAACTGCTGTCGGCGCTGCCTTTGACGCTCGGCATCATGTTTGTCGCGATGATTGCCGGGTTCTTTCTGGCGCTGATCGCCACGGTTTTTCGCGTGCGCCGCATCCCGGTGATCAGCCAACTGGCCGATCTCTATGTTTCCTACGCGCGCAGCGTACCGGTGGTATTACAGCTGTTTGTCGCCTTTTACGGCATGCCGCTGATCACCGATAACTTTGGTTTTGGTGACTTCTTTACCGCCAACGTGGCGGCGATGATCGGCCTGAGCCTGTATCACGGCGGCTATCTGTCGGAAGTGATGCGCCCGGCGTACCTCGCCGTGGAACGGGGTCAGCACGATGCCACCGACAGCCTCGGTTACAGCTTCCGCCAGAAAATGCTGCGTGTGATTGGGCCACAAGCGGTGCACTTCGCACTGCCTGGTTACGGCAATGCGATTATCTATCTGATTCATAACGTGGCGCTGGTGATGTACATCGGGGCGGCGGATGTGATGGCGACCGCGCACTTAATTATGGAACGCGATTACAACCAGTATCAGTTCGGCACCTATCTGGTGTTGGCGGTGCTCTATTCACTGCTGTGCGGTGTGGCCTGGTTGATCATTCGTTTCTTCGAACAACGTCATGCGAAGTACAGCTCGAAGTCTGCGGCGCGCGTGAAGTTCACCACCAGCGTCTGAGTAGGGGAGAAAAACCATGTTTGATGCTGAGGTTTTGCTGCCGGACTTCTGGAGCATTCTCGATGCTGTGCCGGTGACGCTGCTGATGGCGGTGACGGTCTTTATCTGTTCGACGCTGCTCGGTGGTTTGTTCGCGTTTATTGAACATCGCCGTATTCCGGTGCTGCGTCAGTTAGTCATCACCTACAAAATCGCCTTCAAAGGCGTACCGATGGTGGTGGTGATTTTCCTCGCCTATTACGGCTTGCCACCGGCACTGCACTTTGTTGCCACGCTGTTTGGTGTTGAGGTCAATGCCCATTCGCTGCCGAACTGGGTGATCATCATTGTGGCGCTGAGTGCCTGCGTAGCGGCATTCCAGGCTGAAGTATGGAAAGGTGCGCTGAACTCGTTCGACAGTGGGCAATCCGATGCGGCCTTATCGCTGGGTTACAGCGGGGGTCAGCTGTTCCGCAGGGTGATGTTCCCACAGATTATCGTGGCGGCGATCCCTGATTTGGCGAATGCTTTTATGGTGATCATGAAGGCACTGTCGCTGGCGTTTGCCATCGAAGTGGTGGATATCTTTGCTCAGGCGCAGCTCACTGCGGCACTGAATTTCTACTACCTTGAAGCCTTCCTGATCGCGGTGGTGTTCTACATGGTGATTGCCTATGTGGTCACCAAGATCGCCGATAAGATCGAGGCAGCACTGCGCGTGCGCACCTGAGGTTCATGATATTGATGCGAAAACGGCAGCCCAATGTGGCTGCCGTTTTTTTTGGATAATGAACACTCCTTGCTTTCATTTTGCAAGTTACTTGCAAAATGAAAGTGACTTTGCGACAGTATTCCGCATCCAATCTCCTGCAGAATACCTCTCATGAAAAACGAACCGCTTTACCATATGCCTTGCCCTATTGCCCGCAGCCTGGGTCGCGTCGGAGATGGCTGGAGCATGCTGATCATGCGCGACGCGCTGGCTGGCTTTACCCGCTTTGACGAGTTCCAGAAAAGCAGCGGCGTTGCGCCTAACATCCTGTCGCGTCGCCTGAAAGAGCTGGTGGAAGATGGTTTGCTGGAGAAGGTGTGCTATAGCACCACGCCAGCGCGTTACGAATATCATCTGACTCACGCCGGACGTGATTTGCGCGGCGTGATTCTGGCGCTGGCCGAGTGGGGCAGCACGCACTTTTCGCCGGAAGGGCGTCAGATGCAGCTGGTGGAAACCGCCACCCAGCGCCCGGTGAAACTGCAACTGGTCGATAGCGAGAATGGCCAGCCGCTGACGCTGGATAAATACCAAATGGTGCCGGGCCCGGCAGCGGTGCCAATGATGCACTATCGCCATGACTATCTGCAGAAAAAACGCGCTGGTGATACCACGCAGAAATTCACACCGCCTGCGCTGGCAGAGAAGCAATCATGACACTCACGCGCAAAAAATCGGCGCTGCTGTTAGCGCTGACGCTGGGCGGTATGGCACTGGCAGGCTATGGCTATTACTGGTGGCATACGGCGCGCTTTATGCCTTCGACTGACGATGCCTACGTTGGGGCAGATATCAGCGCGATCTCGGCGAAAGTCCCGGGTTATATTCACACGCTGGCGGTGCAGGACAACGCCAGGGTGAAAAAGGGCGATCTGCTGGTGCAACTGGATAACCGGGATTATCTGGCAGCGCTGGATCAGGCGGCGGGTGAAGTCGCCGCACAGCAAGCCGCGTTAAGTGATATCGCGGCGACGCGCCAGTTACAGCTCGCCACCATTGCCGGTACGCACGCTTCATTGTTGGCGGCACAGGCGGTGACGCAGAAAACCACCTCGGATCAACGTCGTTACAGTGCGCTGGCAAGCAGTTCCGCGGTGTCGCAACAGATTCGCGACCATGCGCAAGCGGATTACCATCAGGCCATAGCCGAAGAGAGCAAAAGCCGCGCCGATACCCGCGTTGCCGAGCGCCAGTTGCAGGTATTAGACGCACGCGAGCAGCAGGCGAAGGCGGCGTTAGTGCAAGCCCAGGCGGGACTGGCGATGGCGAAGCTCAATCTTGAGTACACGGAAATCCGCGCCCCGTTTGATGGCGTGGTCGGCAATCGTCGCGCGTGGTCAGGCTCCTATGTTAGCAGCGGTACGCAACTGCTGTCGCTGGTGCCGGCACAGGGATTGTGGATCGATGCCAATTTCAAAGAGAGCCAGCTGGCGGATATGCGCCCCGGACAGGCGGCCCGCATTGTGGCGGATGTCTTACCCGGCCGCACGTTCAACGGCCATGTCGGCAGTTTGTCACCGGCCACCGGCTCGCGCTTTAGCATTCTTCCGGCGGAAAACGCCACGGGCAATTTCACTAAGATCGTCCAGCGCGTGCCGGTGCGTATTGTATTGGATGGCGATGCGGCTCTGCTCGGCCTGCTGCGTCCGGGTTTATCCGTCACGGTAACGGTTGATGAGAGAAACATGCGATGAGCAGCGTGGCCGCGCCGCTGATGGCTCCGGCAGAGATGCCGGTAAGCAAGAAGGTGTTCGCTTTCGCTACCATGTGCATCGGTATGTTTATTGCCCTGCTGGATATCCAGATTGTTTCGGCATCGCTGCGGGATATTGGCGGCGGATTATCAGCCGGCGATGATGAAACCGTGTGGGTGCAAACCAGTTATCTGATCGCGGAGATTATCATTATCCCGCTCTCCGGCTGGCTGGCGAGCGTGATGTCAACGCGCTGGTTGTTTGCGGCCTCGGCCTGCGGCTTTACGCTGATGAGCCTGCTGTGCGCCTGGGCGTGGAACATCCAGAGCATGATCGCCTTCCGTGCCTTACAGGGGCTGGCGGGCGGATCGATGATCCCACTGGTCTTCACCACCGCCTTTGCGTTTTTTCAGGGCAAGCAACGGGTGATCGCCGCCGCCACCGTGGGCGCACTGGCCTCGTTAGCGCCAACGCTGGGGCCAACGGTCGGCGGATGGATTACCGATAACTTAAGCTGGCACTGGCTGTTTTACATCAACATTATTCCCGGCATTTACATCACTATTGCCGTGCCGCTGTTGGTCAGGATCGACGCGCCTAACCGCGAACTGCTGCGCGGCGCGGATTACTTCAGCATTGTGTTGTTGGCACTGTCGCTGGGGTGTCTGGAATATACGTTAGAAGAGGGCCCGCGCTGGGGCTGGTTTGACGACAGCACTATTACCACTACCGGCTGGATCGCCTTGGTGTGCGGCGTATTCTTCGTGATCCGTACGCTTAATCATGCGAAGCCGATCATGGATCTGCGGGCGCTGAAAGATCCGGGCTTTACCCTTGGCTGCTATTTTTCGTTTATGGCGGGAGTCGGGATCTTCGCCACCATTTACCTCACGCCGCTGTTTCTCGGGCAGGTACGTGGCTTTAGCGCACTGGAGATCGGGCTGGCGATCTTCTCTACCGGCATCTTTCAGATCTTATCGATCCCCTTCTATGCGTGGCTGGCGAATCGCGTCGATTTGCGCATTTTGCTGGCCTTTGGGCTGATGAGTTTTGGCTTGTCGATGTTTTTCTTTGTGCCCATCACCCATGACTGGGGCGAAAAAGAGCTGCTGTTTCCGCAAGCCTTTCGCGGCATGGCACAGCAGTTTGCCGTAGCGCCCACGGTCACTCTGACGCTCGGCAGCTTGCCGCCAGCAAGGCTAAAATTAGCCTCAGGACTGTTTAATCTGATGCGCAACCTCGGCGGTGCCATCGGTATCGCACTGTGCGGCACCGTGCTGAACGACCGTACCAATCTGCATTACAGCCGCCTCGCTGACCATCTCAACAGCGCCAGCCTGTCACTCGGTGACTATCTGCAATCGCGTACCGCAGCCCTGATTCTCAACGGATTAAGCCCGGATGCCGCGCACACGGCGGCGCTGCAATCACTGGCTTCACTTACCCTGCGCGAAGCACGGACGCAGGCTTTCTCGGACGCGTTCTGGCTGATTATGGTCGGATTTTGTATCGCCGCGCTGCTGGTTCCGTTTATGAAAAAGCCCGCGGCTTAAGGAGTTATCAATGAAACGTATTGTGATTACAGGTATGGGGCTGGTTTCGCCGCTTGGCTGCGGGACCGAAGCCGTATGGCAGTCACTGCTGGCCGGGAAATCCGGTATCAGCGCTTTGCCGGAAGAGATGGTGCAGGATATCAGCTGCAAAATTGCCGGGCAGGTGCCAAGGCTGGAGCAAGATCCACAGCATGGTTTCGATCCCGAACGCGTGATCGCGCCGAAAGATCGCAAGAAAATGGATCGCTTTATTGAGTTTGCTTTAGTCGCGGCGCACGAGGCGCTGACGCAAGCCAACTGGTTTCCGCAGGATGAGGCGCTGCACCAGCGTACCGCCACGGTGATAGCCACCGGAATCGGCGGCTTCAACGAAATCGCCAATGCGGTGGAAACCACCGCCAATCGCGGTCCACGCCGACTGTCGCCTTTCACCATTCCGTCATTCCTCGCCAATCTGGCAGCGGGACATGTGTCGATTGCGCATGGTTTCCGTGGCCCAATTGGGGCGCCGGTCACGGCCTGTGCCGCGGGTGCTCAGGCGATTGGTGATGCTGCACGACTGATCCGCAGCGGAGAGGCGGATATTGCGCTGTGCGGCGGCACGGAAGCTGCGATCCATCGCGTCAGCCTGGCCGGGTTTGCCGCCGCGAAAGCGATGTCCGGTGGTTTTAACGATCGTCCTGAACAAGCATCACGACCTTTTGACCGCGATCGCGATGGTTTCGTGATGGGCGAAGGCGCTGGCTTGCTGGTGATTGAGTCGCTGGAGCATGCGCAGGCGCGCGGTGCCACCCCACTGGCGGAGTTAGTCGGTTACGGCACCAGCGCTGATGCTTACCACCTCACTGCCGGGCCGGAAAGCGGTGAGGGCGCTCGCCGTGCCATGGAAGCCGCGCTGGCGCAGGCGGGGATTACGCCTGCAGATGTGCAACACATCAATGCGCACGCCACCTCCACGCCAGTAGGTGACAAGGGCGAGCTGGCGGCGATCCGCTCGTTGTTTGCCGGTAGCGATGTGGCGATCACCTCGACCAAATCGGCCACTGGGCATCTGTTGGGCGCGGCTGGTGGGGTCGAAGCGATCTTCTCGATCCTGGCATTGCGAGATCAGATTGCGCCACCGACTCTCAATCTGCTGCATCCCGATGAAGCCGCCGCCGGGCTGAATCTGGTGGCGTTAAAACCGCAGCCGATGGCGATACAACATGTGCTGTCGAATGGTTTCGGATTTGGCGGCGTGAATGCCAGTTTGCTGTTTAAGGGCTGGGGCTAACGGATAGGTTGGCGATCAATATTGTGCGGTCATCTGCCTGGTCGCCATAAATTGCGACCCTACAAAGAACTGTAGGGTGCGCATTTATGCGCACCTGGCCAATAACCGCACAACACCTAATGACGCATTTATGCGCACCTGGCCAATAACCGCACAGTATCCAATGCCGCATTTATGCGCACCTGGCTGCTATCAGCGCTTACCCAACGCTTCCCACAATCCCATCAGATAGGTGGTACCCAGCGCACGGTCATACAGGCCATAACCCGGACGGCCCGTCTCGCCCCAGATAAAGCGGCCGTGATCTGAACGGATGTAGCCATCAAAGCCATTGTCATACATCGACTGCAGCACTTTATACATATCCAGCGAGCCGTATTCAGTTGGATGCGCGCACTCGTAGAAATCTTTATCCTGAATAATCTTGATGTTACGCACATGGGCAAACGGAATGCGTTTGCGGCGGGAGAACTCCGCCAGGATGCCATACACATCGTTCTGCGGATCTTCCGCAATCGAACCGGTACACAGCGTAATACCGTTGGCCTCGGAATCCACCACGTTACAGATCCAATCCAGATCTTCGCGGTTTTTCACAATGCGCGGCAGACCGAAGATCGAATACGGTGGATCGTCAGGATGGATCGCCATCTTCACGCCCACTTCCTCACACACCGGTATCACTGCTTTGAGGAAGTAAGCCAGGTTTTCACGCAGCTTCGCGTCATCAACATCTTTATATTGCGCAAACAGATCCTGCACTTTCGCCAGACGTTCAGGCTCCCAGCCTGGCAAGGCGAAACCGTTGGAGTTGCCCAACACTTCTTGCACCACTTCGTCGAGGCTCTTATCGATGCCTTTCTTCTCGAACGCCATGGTGAGTGAGCCATCCGGCAACACATAGTTCATGTCGGTCTTCATCCAGTCAAACACTGGCATGAAGTTGTAGCAGATGACTTTTACGCCCACTTCAGCGAGGTTACGGATGCTCTGCTTATAGTTCTCGATGTACTGATCGCGGCTTGGCAGGCCGATCTTGATGTCATCGTGAATGTTAACGCTTTCGATCACTTCAACGGTCAGACCAGCACCATGCACTTGATCAACCAGCGCTTTAATCTTGTCCTTCGGCCAGGTTTCTCCGACGGGCACATCATAGAGTGCGCCCACCACGCCGCGTACGCCCGGCACCTGGCGAATATATTCCAGCGAAACTTTGTCTTCTTTCGGACCAAACCAACGCATTGTCAGTTGCATAATCTCATCCACCGTTATCGTGTTGCTGCGATAACTGTTAAACTACCATTCTAGTAAACATGATGACAGCGTCGTGTACCGAATATCCCTTGATCCGCGTCACAGATCATCATTTCTCCCTCGATAAGCCGTTTTTCCTTGGCTGATGTGCAGTTCGACTGCCATCTCACCATAAAGAAAGTTTTGTTCACTGATTTATAGGGATTATTTCGCCGTAACCTCTGAGGTCGGCGCAATTTGCCGCTGCTAATCGGCTTTTCATTTGTTTTATTTACAGAAACTTCCTGGCAGGCAAAATAGCTTTTATTTCCTCTCCGTCATCCATCATGTCCGAAGAAGCGCTGCGTCAGCAGATTCAGAACCTGAAAAAGCATAATGCGCGCTTAAAGCGCATAGCGCATGACGCGCGTAATAAGCTGAGTGCGGCGCTGGATGGAACCGGTTTATGTTTGTGGCAGCTGGATATTCCCAGCGGCAAGCTGGTGATTTTTAATCGTCGCTGGGGCTCCATGCTGGGCTTCCAACCCAAAGAGACCAAAGCGCAATTTGAGGTCTGGCGTGAACGCCTGCACCCCGACGATGCGGATGAGGTGTTGAAAGCCTTTTACGATCATATAGAAGGGCGCGCACCTTACTATGAAGCGCTGCATCGCATGCTGGGTAAGAATGACAAAATTACCTGGGTGCTGGATCGCGGGCGCGTCAGTGAATGGGACGAAGAGGGCAATCCACTTAAAGTCACCGGTACGCACATCGATATGACCAAAGAGAAGAACTACGAAGCACAGCTCTCTTCTTTGGCTAACCACGATCCGCTGACGGGCCTGACCAACCGCCATGCCTTGCACACGCATTTCAGCAAAATGAAAGCGCAGGGGCCGCTGTGTGTGGCCTTTATCGATCTCGATAACTTCAAGCACGTTAATGACACGCTGGGCCATCGCAGTGGCGATGAGGTATTGATTCAGCTCAGCCAGCGTATCAGCGAGCAGGTACCACCAAATGTCGTCGTGGGGCGTCTGGGCGGTGATGAGTTTGTATTGTTGATGCCGTTCCTGATCGACTTCCCGAAAGTACGCATCATGATGCAAGCGGTGTTGGATGCGGCGCTGACGCCGTTTGATGTGGATAACGGTCATGCGCAGATTGGCGCGTCAATTGGCGTGGCGGCGGTGCAGCCACATTATAGTTTTGATGAGGCGCTGACACGCGCCGATGAAGCGATGTACCAGATTAAGAAGAATGGTAAACAGGGGTTTGGACTGGCGGGGTGAGGTTATCACCCCGCACCTCACTCAAAACGCAAAGCAAGAACAGCCCAGCGCTCCCCAGAACGCATTGTTATCCGACACCGGCACCGAAGACTGGCGCGCCACATCGTGCGAGTGGCTGTGCACGCCACAGGGGCCGCTGCACTGGTGTACTTTAGGCATCATCGCGGCGCGGCCATTGGCTTGCGGTGGGGCGCTGCGATAGTGGCCCGGCACGGTGACGACCGGTGACCACTCAGGCAATACCGGTACCGGCGGGGGTGACAGCGGAGAGAAGCCGCCTGCGGCATATACGATTTCGCCATCGACCAGCGTCAACACCGACTCAATACCTTTAATCTCCTCTTCCGGCACGCTGAAGAAATCTTTCGACAACAGCACTAAATCCGCTAACTGTCCGACTTTAATCTCGCCTTTGGCATTCTGTTCGCTGGAGAACCAGGCACTGCCTTTGGTCCACAGCATCAGCGCGGTTTCGCGGTCAATACGGGCATTGTCATCGTACAACTGCATTCCGCCCACGGTGCGCCCAGAAACCAGCCAGTACAGCGCGGTCCACGGGTTATAACTGGCCACGCGTGTGGCATCGGTCCCTAAACCGACCGGGACATCGGCATCCAGCATACGTGCCACCGGTGGAGTCTGTTTAGCCGCCTCTTTGCCATAGCGATCAACAAAGTATTCACCCTGGAACGCCATGCGATGCTGTACCGCCAGGCCGCCGCCCAGCGCCTTAACGCGTTCGATGTTGGCTTCGGTAATGGTTTCGGCATGGTCAAAGAACCAGTGCAGGCCGTTGAACGGAATGTCGCGGTTTACTTTCTCGAACACATCCAACATACGACTGATCGATTCGTTATAGGTGGCATGCAGGCGGAACGGCCAGCGATGCTCGACCAGATGGCGCACCACGCGCTCCAGCTCATCTTCCATGCCTGGTGCCAAATCAGGGCGCGGTTCAAGGAAGTCTTCGAAATCGGCCGCCGAGAACACCAGCATTTCGCCCGCGCCGTTGTGGCGCAGGAAGTCGGTGCCTTGGCCCGGTTTCAGCATATCGGTCCACTTCTCAAAATCTTCCAGCTCGTGGCCGGGGTTCTGCGTGAAAAGGTTATAGGCGATACGCACCGTCAGCTGCTTTTGGCATGCAGCTCTGAAATCACATCGTAATCATCGGGATAGTTCTGGAAGCCGCCGCCCGCATCGATGGCACTGGTCAGGCCGAGGCGGTTCAGCTCACGCATAAACTGGCGTGTAGAGTTGACCTGCTGTTCCAGCGGCAGTTTCGGGCCTTTCGCCAGCGTCGCATACAGCAGCATGGCGTTGGGGCGCGCAATCAGCATCCCGGTCGGATTGCCATTGCTGTCGCGCTGGATCTCACCGCCCGGAGGGTTAGGTGTGTCTTTGGTGTAACCCACCACGCGCAGTGCGGCGCGGTTAAGTAAGGCGCGGTCATACAGGTGCAGGATGAAGACTGGCGTATCTGGCGCTGCGGCGTTGATCTCATCCAGCGTCGGCATACGGCGTTCAGCAAACTGGAACTCGCTCCAACCGCCGACGACGCGCACCCATTGTGGTGAAGGGGTACGCAGTGCCTGTTCACGCAACATGCGTAATGCATCCGCTAACGAAGGAACACCTTCCCAGCGCAGCTCAAGGTTGTAGTTCAGGCCGCCACGAATCAGGTGCAGGTGTGAATCGTTGAGGCCCGGAATGCCGGTACTGCCTTTGGCATCAATAATCTGGGTATCGCTGCCTGCAAAGCGCATCACTTCCGCTTCGCTGCCCACGGCCAGGAACTTGCCGTCTTTGATCGCCACTGCGCTGGCAAACGGGTTAGCACGATCCACGGTGTGGAATTTGCCGTTGGTAAAAATCAGTGAGGCCGTTGTCATCATCTCTTCTCCAGTTAGATTACGCGTTGCGGCCAATTAGCCACTGTTTTAAAACTCGTGTTACGACAGGCATCCATAAGAACACCACCAGTGCCACCACGCTGGCATCATTCAGCAAGTGGCCCCACAGCGTGCCGTGGGCGGCAGGCAAAACCTGGTTCCAGAACCACGGCACCAGATTGGTAGACGGAAAAATCACCCCCAGCGTCAGTAAGTATTGTTTCCATTTCGCGGGTTTGACCTGGCCTTTTTGCGTCGGGGTAAACCAGAACGCTGCGCCGGGACGTACCTCAATATGTTCCGGCTGCGCCAGCATAGTTGGCAGATCTTTGATCAGGCTTTTGCGCTGGTCTGATTTTAGCCAGGCGTACAGCTCATCCAGCCCGGTAAAACGAATCAGTACGGTGTAGGCGTTATCGCCGTGTACCGGACGCAGCACATTCACACCAAGGTGCCCCTGAAAACTCGCGGCCTGCGGCATGATGGTGTCGAGCCACTGCTCATAGCTGGCCTGCTTTTCAGGCAGGATGCTGTGGGTAATCACCAGCGTCACATGGTTGGCCTGCTGTGAATAATTCATAGGTTGTTCCTTAAGTTACTGCTGGTGAAAGTGCTTGCGTCGTTGAGTAAAAAAATACGAAATGAGAGCGTTTATTGATAACGGATAGATTTTGGGTTGTTGTTCAACAATTTTTGGGGAGGGTAGGGAATGCGTTTAAATCTTGAGGCATTGCTGATTTTGGATGCGCTGGATCGCCATGGCACCTTTGCTGCGGCAGCTGCACGTCTGTTTAAAACCGCGTCTGCGTTGAGCTATACCGTGCAGAAGATGGAGAGCGATCTCAAAATCACGCTGCTCGATCGCTCTGGCCATCGTGCCACATTTACCCCGACAGGGCGGTTGATGCTGGAGAAAGGCCGCACTCTGCTGCGTGCGGTGAATGAGTTAGAACAGCAGGCGCGCTATGTGGAGAGTGGCTGGGAAAGTCAGCTGGTAATCAGCGTCGATGCTTCGCTGCCTTTTCGTATTCTCACGCCGCTGATCGATCAGTTCTATCAGGAGCATCCGCATACCCAACTGCAGTTCCGTCAGGATGTGCTTTCCGGCTGCTGGGAAGCGCTCAACTACGGCGATGCGGACATTGTCTTTGGCGCGGTGCAAGAGCCCGCCACGCGCAAAGAGATTGTCTGCCAACCGTTGGGCTGGCTGGAATATGTTTTCGCCGTGGCACCGGAACATCCACTCGCCTCCGCGCCGGAACCGCTGCTGCGTGAGCAAATCCGCCAGTATCGAGCGGTTACCGTTCATGACTCCTCACGTCACGGTGCAGGGATTGATTTGCGCGTGCTGGATGAGCAGAAAACCTTGAGCGTGCATGACTTCCCCGCGAAATTGCAGGCGCAGCTGGATGGTTTAGGCTGCGGCTATTTGCCGCTGTATTTGGCAAAACCGCATCTGGAGAGTGGGGCGCTGGTGGCGCGTCAGCTGGATAGCGAGTGCCGTCGTGATATGGCGTATCTGGCGTGGAATGAGAGCGCTTCGGGTAATGCGGCTATTTGGTGGCGCGAGCATTTACTCGCGCTGCCGGGCCTGCAGGAGATCTATTCTCCGGCGTGATGGCGTTTCTTGATGCGCATAAATGCGCACCCTACGATGTAGGGGCGCCATTTATGGCGACCGTGACGTTATCGCCGCGCGATCGCAACGTTAAATCGCAATATGATGGCTGACCTGCGGGGCATCATCACCCTGATGGAATTGCAGTACCGCTTGCTGTAGTTCGGCATCAGCGTGAGACACACGCTGGTGCTGACGCATATGCTCCTGCCATGACTCGACCATAAACCACTCTAACAAGGCTGTCGGGTCATCGGTTTGCTCCATCAATCCCCACGAATAGGCACCATCGCGACGACGAGACTGCGCCAGCTTGTGGATAGCGCGTTTGAACGCTGCGCGGTCTTCCTGTGGTACGCGGTAGCGAATCTGGATCAATACGGGACCATGACGCACATCCACCTCTTCATGCACCACCGGATCGGCCCAGTGCTGTGCCGGTTGCAGATCTGCTTCTCCAGCGGGCAGTGCCAGACGTTTAAGCAACAGGCCACTGATCACCAGACCTGCACCGGCAATCAGCAAGGTCGTTGCGAGACCCAGCTGCTGAGCAATCAGGCCCCAGGCCAGACTCCCGCCCGCCAGCGTGCCGTTGAACACCATCAGATAGACTGCCAAGCCACGGCCGCGCACCCAGTCGGGCAATACCGCCTGTGCCACACCGTTCAGGGTGGTGAGCGCGATAATCCAGCCCACGCCCAACACCAGCATCAACAGCAGTGCCAGCCACTGCGGCGGGCTCATGGCCAGCGCCAGCATCACCAGCGCACTCAACACCGCAGAGAGCAGCATTAGGCCATCGTTGCTCAGCGTGCTACGCAAACGTGGCAGCAACAGCGCACCAGCAATCGCACCGCCACCCACCGCACCCAACAGCAATCCATAAAATCCGGCGGTGCCGTGCAGCATGGTGCGCGCCACCAACGGCAGCAGCGCCCAGATAGCACTGGCAAAGGCGAAGTACAGTGCTGCACGCAGCAGGACGCGGTGCAGCTCGCGGCTGGCTTTGACATAGCGCAGGCCAGCGCGGAAGGCACCAAAGAAATGCTCATTCAGTTCGGTTTTTGCTTTCGCCGGACGTTTCCAGTACAGCAGGGCGGCAATAACGAAAAAATAACTCGCCACGTCGGCGCCGTAGGCCGCCATAGCGCCTAAACTTGCCAGCAGTAAACCGCCGGTTGCGGGGCCGATTGCGCGGGCAATATTGATGCCCAAAGAGTTAAGCGCCACGGCATTTTTCAGCTCATGGCGTGGCACCAGTTCCGGCACAATCGCCTGCCATGCAGGACCAAACAGCGCCGCGCCGATGCCGCCAACGAAGGTCAGGCCGATCAGCCACTCGACGGTGAGCCAGTTGTTGTGCGAGAGCAGCAGCAAGGTCCCGCTGACGCTGGCCATCAGCAGCTGCACCACAATCAGCAGGCGGCGGCGGTCAACAATATCGGACAGCACGCCCGCAGGCAGCGCCAGTAAAAATACCGGCAGGGTGGCCGCCGTTTGCATCAACGCCACGGCGGTGGGGTTATCGGATAATCCGGTCACCAGCCAGGCGCTGGCAACGTCGCGAATAAAGCTGCCGGTGTTACCCAGTACCGAGGCGGTCCAGATCAGGGCGAATAGCCCGTATCCGAAGGGAGAGAAGGCACCGCCGCGCGATGCTGTAGAAGGTTGCTGGCTCATCATCATGTTCCTGTCAGTGTGCGATAGCTGCACCTTACGAAGCCCGAGGTCTGCTTGATAGCGGAAAAATCGGCCAACTTGTCCAGGCTTTTTAACAGCTGGGCAGGGCAAAAATCTTTGAACAAGTTGTCAAAATCTCTGCTTTAGGTTTTCCCGATAGTTCGATGTAGCTTGATTGGCAGACACAACATCACTCACTTAACGGAGCAAAAACATGAGCACATTCAAAGCAAAAGACGGCGTTAACCTCTACTACAAAGACTGGGGCAAAGGTCAGCCCGTATTGTTCAGCCACGGTTGGCCGCTGGATGCCGATATGTGGGACAGCCAGCTGAATTTCCTGGCTGAACGTGGCTATCGTGCCATTGCTTTTGACCGTCGCGGCTTTGGTCGCTCAGAGCAGCCTTGGGAAGGTTACGATTACGATACCTTTGCTGATGACATTCATGCGCTGATCGAACATCTGCAGTTAGACGACGTCACGCTGGTGGGCTTCTCAATGGGCGGCGGGGATGTTTCACGCTATATCGGGCGTTATGGCACGGCAAAAGTGAAAGGGCTGGTGCTGCTTGGTGCGGTGACACCGATCTTTGGTAAGACAGATGATCATCCTGAAGGGGTGGAAAAAGCGGTCTTTGACGGCATTAAAGCCGGCTTGTTGAAAGACCGTGCGCAATTTATCAAAGACTTTGCCACTCCGTTCTACGGCGCCAATGCCGGTCAAACTATCTCGGATGGCGTCATGACGCAGACGCTGAATATTGCGTTGTTGGCTTCACTGAAAGGCACTCTGGATTGTGTCACCGCCTTCTCTGAGACAGATTTCCGTGCGGATATTGCCAAAGTGGATGTGCCTACCCTGGTGATCCACGGCAGTAACGACCAGATCGTGCCGTTTGAAGCCACCGGGAAGCTGGTGCATGAGATGATTAAGGGCTCAGAGTTGAAGGTTTACGAGAATGGCCCGCACGGTTTTGCGGTGACGCATCAGGATCAGTTAAACGACGATTTGCTGGCATTTTTGCAGCGTGCATGAAAAAGGTCGCCATCAATGGCGACCTTACAGAACGGATACGTAAGGTGCGCATTTATGCGCACTTTTTTTAATCCGCCAGCAAATGCCCATACATCGACATCAACCGACGCGTCACGCCGTTGGTCCAGCCGAACCCATCCTGCAGCGGATATTCACCGCCGCCACCCGGACGGGCACGATCGCCGCTGATGTCGTATTTCTCCACCAGCTTATGATGCAGTGAATAGAAATTTTTCACCGTGGTGAGCCAGTTAACGGCAATCTCTGTCGCCAGCGTCTCTTCACCGTAATGGTTCAATCCGACAACTGCCATCCACTGTAACGGCGCCCAGCCGTTGGGTTTATCCCACTGTTCACCGCTTTCTACCATCGACGTCACCAGGCCACCCTGGGTCAACAGCAACTGGCGTAACGCCACGGCTTGCAGATGCGCCTGCTCCGGCGTCGCCAGCCCAAGAAACAACGGAACAACCGCAGCAGCCGTAAAGGCACCAAAGCGTTCATCGCGCCAGTTGTAATCACGGTATACACCTGCCGTGCCGTCCCACAGATAACGATGGATGGCTTGTTTGCGCGTATCGGCTTTTTTCTGCCATGCCAGCGCGGTTAACTCTTCGCCTTTGGCATGTGACAGCGTGGAGATCATCAACTCCAGCTTATACAGGAACGCATTGAGATCGACCGGAATAAACTGCGTGGTGCGAATGCTCGCCAGACGATGCGGATCGCGCAGCCAGCGAGACGAATAATCCCAGCCCGAGGCGGCTCCCGCTCGCAAATCGCGGTACACCTCATTAGCCGGTCGGCTGGATTTGCTGGCGGTTTCCACATCCTCCATCCACGACTCATCACGCGGCGTGTCACGATCATCCCAGTAGCGATTAAGCAGCGAACCGTCGGGCATGCGCACCACATGGCGATAAGCCTGGTGCGGCATCAGCTCACCTGCGCCATCCATCCAGAATTGATACTCCTTCATCAACTGGTCGAGATAGCGTTTTGCCCCACGAATCCCGTCTTCCTCGAACAGCTCAACCATCAGAGCAAACACTGGCGGCTGTGAGCGGCTGAGGTAATAGGTACGGTTACCGTTTGGCACATGGCCGTAGTTATCAATCAGCCACGCGAAGTTATCGGCCATGTCGCGCAGCAGATCGTCACGCCCGGCATCAGCGAGGCCGAGCATGCTGAAATAGGAGTCCCAATAATAGGTCTCACCAAAGCGTCCGCCTGGCACCACGTAAGGTCTCGGCAGAGGCAGTAATGAAGAGTGCGGTAAATGCTGCTGCGGCATTTTGGTTAACACCGGCCAGAGTTCATCAATATGTTCCGTCAGCGTTTTGTCCGGATTCGAAACATAGAAGCTCTCATTTACCTGCGGTAAATAAAAATGGTCATGCACAAATTTTTCGAGATCAAATTCTGCCGTGCGTTTACGGCGGCGATAGCGGATTAATATATCCAGCGGATCGAATTTTGGCGCGCAGTCGGGGAAGGTTTTGCCATCCGGAAATATACGCGACATTTGTACATGCTCGAACAACTCCATATAGCGATCGGCAGGCGTCAGCGCATCCGGCGCGGGCAGACCTTCAATCAGCTCCGGCTCCGGTTCTGAATCCTGCATTCCTTCGCGGGTAAATTCGTGGGGATCGTATTGATACTCCAGTTCAGCATCATCGCGTCGATCCTCGAAAGCGTTGCGTTGCTGGTTGAATGTATTAATAGCGGCCTCCTGATAAAGTCCCGGTTGCGTAAAGACCAAATTATATCTTGCTGACAAGGCGTGACAACAATGCAAAATATCTATGAACGTAATAAATCTTGTCGATGGATCGGGTTTTTCGGTGAATTTTCAGGGATTACAACGGACTATATTTCAGGAAATGAAAGCGGTGTTTTAAATGAAGGTTTAAATTAGCGTGCAGAATTATCTGTAAATAAGAAAATCGCCATCACAAGGTTTAAAATCGCCATTTTGATTGATCAATTGATGGCAAACGAGGCGGGGGAGGCGGGCTGTCTGATGCCCTCACCCTGACCCTCTCCCACAAGCGGGAGAGGGGACAGTTAGTTGCGATGTTTAAGTAGAATGCCGGCCTGATAACTCTCTCGATCAATCCCCTCTCCCTGTGGGAGAGGGTCAGGGTGAGGGCATCAAACCCGCACCTCACTTCGCCAACGTCGCCTTAATCACATCCGCAAAGGGCGTGGTCGGGCGGCCAATCAGCTTGCTCAGCGTACGGCTGTCGTCAAACAATCCGCCTTTAGCCGCACCGGCATCGGAATCCGCCAGCAGTTTAGCCAAACCCTCAGGCAAACCTGCACCTTTCAGCGCCGCTTCAAACTCGGCAGGCGGCAGGTTGATGTAATCCACTTGCTCACCAGATTGTTTAGCAATCTCAGCGCTGAATTCAGCCAGCGTGTAGCTGTCGTCGCCAGCCAGTTCGTATACTTTGCCTGCCTGATCGTCACGGCTAATCACCTCTGCTGCTGCAGCGGCATAATCTTCGCGTGATGCAGAAGCGATACGACCTTCGCCCACAGAACCAATAAAGGCGTGATGGACCAAAGCAGGCGCAATGCTGGCGGCGTAGTTTTCGGTGTACCACCCGTTACGCAGCAGGGCGAACGGCACACCGGATGCTTTCAGCAGGGCTTCGGTCGCGCGATGCTCAACGCCTAAGCCAAGTGGTGATGTATCGGCATGCAGCAGGCTGGTGTAAGCGATGAACTTCACGCCCGCCGCTTTCGCTGCATCAATCACGGCTTTGTGCTGCGCTTCACGCTGACCGATTTCGCTAGAGGAGATCAGCAGCACTTTGTCCACGCCGCTAAAAGCACTCAGCAATGTTTCTGGCTTGCTGTAATCCGCGGTACGCAGTGTCACGCCTAATGCCTTCAGGTCTGCGGCTTTCTCAGGGGAACGCACCGCCGCAATCACTTCGCTGGCAGGGACTTTTTTCAGTAACTCGTTAATCACTAAACGGCCAAGCTGGCCAGTGGCACCGGTAATCGCAATCATGATGTTCTCCTTCAGTTTGAGCTGGTATGAAAACAGCGTAGGGGATAAACTAACTTTTAGTAAGTACTTACAGATTTGTTAGTTTGAAGAAGGCTGATTAAATGTCTGAAAAGCTGAGTAAAAAATTTATTCGCGGTGAGTTACTGAACGTCAACTGCCCATCGCGTGATGTACTTAAGCGCATTACCAGCCGTTGGAGCGTATTGGTATTATTAGCGCTGCGCGAAGAAACGCTGCGTTTTAGTGAGTTGCGCCGCAAGATTGGTGGCGTGAGTGAACGCATGCTGGCGCAAACGCTGCGTTATATGGAAGAGGACGGATTTATTGAGCGCATGGCTTATGAGGTGGTGCCCCCACACGTGGAATATCGTCTGACGCCGCTGGGTCATGAGGTCGAGGGCCATGTGATTGGCCTTGCCGACTGGCTGGAGAGCAATGTACATCGAATTGTGAAAGAAAACGCGGAGTAGCGGCGTAATGTTGGTCATTTAAGAACTCAGGCTGCTTATTGATAAGTGGCCTGTCTTTTCAGTGCGGGCTCTGCCGCCACTACTGCCCCCTCTGGGCCGTCCTCGCGCCGCTGAAGCGGTGCCTTCGACTTCCACGTCGTGCCGGACGGACCGTTCGCGGATGACCATCCATGGTCGGCCGCGAACTGCCCCACGCCTCCCCGCGTGGGGCTCCTGGCCCAACGTAAAAGTCTCAGCGCTGCGGATAACCCTGAGGGGGCTCCAGACGGCGTTATCATCAGTCGCTTAACTAACAAGCATTAAATATAGCGGCGCGATTTATCGCATTTTGATCAGCAACATCGCTGCTTAACGAATACTTGATATATCAAGCCGCTACACATACGTCACCCGTGCAAATACTTCTCAAACCAACCCAACGTCCGGCTCCACGCCAGCTCGGCTGCGGCTTTGTCATAGCGCGGGGTCGAGTCATTATGAAAGCCGTGATTCACACCCGGATAAACATAGGCTTCATAAGTTTTATGGTTAGCCTTTAGCGCCGCTTCGTACGCTGGCCAACCCTCATTGATGCCCTTATCTAAAGCCGCGTAGTGCAAAAGCAGCGGGGCATTAATGCGCGGCACATCCTCGGCTTTGGGCTGGCGGCCATAAAAGGGCACGGCACAGGCCAGTTCGGGGAATGCTACGGCCGCCGCGTTGGCGACACCGCCACCGTAACAGAACCCGGTGATGCCGACTTTGCCGGTGCCTTCTTCGTGATGCATCAGAAAATCGACAGCGGCAAAAAAATCATTCATCAGCTTAGTGGGATCGACTTTCGCCTGCAGGGCGCGGCCTTCTTCGTCATTGCCGGGGTAGCCGCCCACTGAACTCAGGCCATCCGGTGCCAGCGCGATATAACCGGCTTTTGCCACGCGGCGTGCGACATCCTCAATATAAGGGTTCAACCCGCGATTTTCGTGCACCACCACCACGGCACCCACTTTGCCGGTGGCGTTGGCGGGGCGCACCAGATAGCCACGCACTTCACCGTGCCCCTGCGGCGAGGGGTAGTGAATGTATTCGGGTTTGATAGTGGGATCGGTGAACTCCACCTGCTGCGCCAGCGCATAGTTGGGGCTCATGGCGCTGAGTAACGTGGCACCGGTCATACCGGCAATGGTGAATTTAGCGGCAAGCGTGATGAACTCGCGTTTGCTGATCTTGCCGTGCGCGTAGTAGTCGTACAACTCAAGCAGTTCCTGGGGAAAATCCTGTGCGGTAAGACGGGTCATAACCTCTCCTTCGCTGATTAACCGTTTGCTTTGCTGCTTTAAAAAAGCACAGCGGGTTAACACTTGCAAATAGCTTGCCGCAAAGGGTTAAGGCATAACGTGAAGGTATTACCGTTTCGTATGGTGGCGAGCGTACTACGGAGGCGTAGGTCATGGTTTCCTGGTGCACAATAATGCATACGCTACGCGGCGATCTCAGGCAAAACCCTAATTTTTGACGGGCATTTCACATTTTAAACGCGCCCAATTTGACCATTAAACATTAGTCACCTAAGCAATTAATGCTTTTCCCGCTGCGTTACCTTTACTCTTCCTTACGTTAGTAATACGTTTTTGTTATATTTATGTGACGAATCGCGCAAATCCTTCACCTTTATCACTCGATCAAAAAAATCATGCTCAGCCTGAATCTAAAAAAACAGTACATCAACGATCTGGTGGACTGGATAGAGGCAAATCTGACCGATGAGCTTAATATCGATCTGATTACCCTGAAATCTGGTTACTCCAAATGGCACATGCAGCGCATGTTCAAAGAGATGACCGGCCAGACACTGGCGTCCTATACGCGTAAACGTCGCCTGACCATGTCAGCGATGGCGCTGAAATTGACCAGTATGCCGCTCATTGATATTGCCGTGCGCTTTGGCTTTGATAACCAACAAAATTTCACCCGGGTGTTCAAAAGCCACTTCTCCATGACGCCTGGCGCCTATCGTCGCATTCCAGAAATGCTGATGAAGGATTTCCACAGCCGCATCTCCACCCAGCGTTCATGGGTCAATGCACGTCTGGCCGAGAAGCCTGAGCTGCAGCTGTGTGGTGAAGTGATCGAGTGGGAGTGCCGCTTTGGCGAATACATCGACCATCACAACCAAGTCGTGGCGCAACATACGCGCGATTTTGTCTCCTTTGCCGGTAAGCACGTCAGCCGGGGTTGGTTAGGCTTCCAGTTCAGCCCAGGCGTCAATTCTGCCGATCAGCAGCACATCAGTCTGTTCCAGGCGCTGGAAAGTCAGTATGCCGATGTACTGCCGCGCAACGTGCAGAACTGGACCGGGGAAAGCGGGTTGTATGCGGAGATTGACTGGCACGGTACGCCGGAAGAGATCAACGCCTTTACGGCTGAGATCTACTACAACCATCTGCCTGCGTTAGGTGTGGCCCGTCGTGCAGGCAAAGACCTGCTTAAGCTGGATCTGAAATACAGCACACCTGATCTGCTGCAAGGCACGTTCTACATTCCAGTCTCGATCTGTTAATGCATAAATCGTGCGGTTTACTGTGACTAACCGCACGATTTTATAAAATCATTGCCGTAACTGGCGTAAAATCCTTCATTGAAACCTGATTGGCCGCGTAAAACTCCAGCCGCCTCACATCAGGCTGGATAATCACCTGCATTCCCGGTTCGCTCCGAACCTTAAAGTGAAAAAGAAAAAATTATGCGACTTCTACCGTTGTTTCTCATGACAGCGCTTGTGGCGTTTTCCTCGCTGGCAAGTGCACAGATGGCTGAGCCATTCTCACCGCCAGGCGGGCTGCATCCGCACCAATCACACTGCCAGCAGCACGAAATCGTGGGCGATAACCCACTGCCGCAGCACACTCAGGAAGATAACAGTTTCGTTAACTGCACCAACCATCAAGCCTGATCCCTGCCCGATTTAAGTTACCTATCTCTGCACCCCAATCTCTGTAGGGTGCGGCTATAAGGCCGCGCGCCAAGGCTCGCCCCTACGACGCATATAGATGCGCTACTCCACCCAATAGCATTTCGGTAGCCATCAATGGCAACCCTACGACTTTCGTGCATGGTTTTCGTAGGGTACGCATTCATGCGCACTGGGATTTAGCATTTTTCGGCATTGCGCTGAAGATATATCATAACTATTCTAACGCCTGTCAGATGAGAATGATTTTCGATAACATTTGATTCATGCGCGGACTTCTGACGTCCGGTACGGGGCAAAATTATGGATAAACAATCAGCATCGGCCAGCAGTGCGCTGGCAAACTCATACCACTCAATTTCATTGGCAGCGGCGCGAGTGGTGATTAATGCCGCCTTTGAGGCTGCCGCTGAGTATGGCTGGCATATCAGTGTGGCAGTGGTGGATCGTGCGGGCGAAATCGTGAGTCTGGATCGCAGCGACAAGGCTATAGGCATCAGTCCCACCGTTGCACTGGGTAAGGCGCGTACAGCAGCACTACTGCGCGCGCCATCGAAGGAGTTTGAGACGTTTATTAATGCAGGCAGCCCCAGTTTTCTGGCCACGCCCGGTGTGACACCGCTGGAAGGCGGTATTCCACTCTGGCTGAACGGCGAAGTCGTGGGTGCAGTAGGCGTGAGTGGGGCGCATGGTGCCAATGACTCACAGGTTGCGGAAACGGCTGCCGAAGCGCTGGCGGTATTGTAAGGACACAACAATGGCAAGTTTGCAGAATAAGCATCTGGTGGTATTTGGCGGCAGCTCTGGCATTGGGTTAAAGGTGGCACAGCAAGCAGCAGCACTTGGCGCCGAATTTACGCTGGTTGGTCGGAATGAAGAGCGTTTGCAACAAGCGCAGTCGCTGTTGCTTGAACAGGGCGAGAACGTGTCGATCCTGGCAGTGGATGCGCATGACCACGCGGCGTTGCGTGAGGCCTTTGGGCAGATCAAGCCCTTCGACCACCTGGTTTCAATGGTGGGTGATGCGATGGGGGGCGGTTTTCTCAATGCTGACATGTCGCTGATTGAGAAAGTCATTCACTCCAAATTTCTGACGAATGTATTGATTGGCAAACTGGCGGCCGAGAAGATCCGCGAGGGGGGATCGATAACCTTTACGGCGGGCACGGGTGGGCGGGCGCAGAATGCCTGTGCCAGCTATGTCGGCAATCAGGGCATCGTTTCGCTGGCACAAGGTTTGGCAGCGGAACTGGCACCGAAAGCGCGTGTAAACTGTGTTGCACCGACTTGGACAGTCACGCCATTCTGGCGACATCAGGATGAAGAGCAGGTTGAGCAAACGCGTCAGCACTTTGCTGAGATTATCCCGCTGAAGCGCACGGCAGAAATTGATGAACTCGCCAGCGCATACCTCTTTCTCATCCAAAACGACTTTATCACTGGACAACAAATTGCGGTGGACGGCGGCATTATGCTGAGCTGATCCACAGGAGATGACACTTGCGAAACACCACTAACGATCGTGCGCCGCAGCGCGTACGCAATGAATTGCGTTTTCGTCATATCACCGTGGCGAGTAAAACCTTAATCGCCGGCGTTTTCTGGCGTATCGAATTTACCGGCAGCGATCTGGCGGGCTTTAACTCGCCATCGTATGACGATCACATCAAGGTGTTTTTCCCGGAAAACGCGGGCAGTGCGCTGGCTCTGCCGCAGATGACCGAGGAAGGCATTGTCTGGCCGGGCGGGGTGCGTCCTACCGCGCGTGATTACACCCCGCTGACCTTTAACGGCGTTGATACGCTGACGCTCGACTTCTACATCCATGATGGCGGCGTGGCCAGCAGTTGGGCCAATGATGCTAAACCGGGTGACCAAATCGCCATGGGCGGTCCTCGGGGTTCCTGCGTGGTACCGGTCGATTACGCCTGCCAGATTTATGTCTGCGATGAAACCGGTCTGCCCGCGTTCAAGCGCCGTTATGCTGAAATGCAGGCGCAGCAGATTCATCTGCTGGCGTTTGCCGATGAAAACACCGGACGTGATTACCTGGGAGACTTGCCAAACGTGCAGGTGACCTGGTTAGGCAGCGGTACGATGCAGGTGGATAATTTGGGCCCGTTGATTGCGCAACTGGATAAGATCTCGCTGCCAGCAGAAGAGTATTTTATCTGGCTGACCGGTGAAGGTGAGGCGGTGAAGCTGCTTAGCGACTACTTCACGCAGCGTCGTGGTGCTCATACCGACTTCGTGCGTGCAGTGGCTTACTGGCATCAGAAATAACTGACTTCACCGCGCCCGCTGCCGCCTGTGTTGAATTTTGCCAGGCGGCAGACTACTATCAACCTCCCTTAATTGACCTCAGGGAAGGCAATGAAACATCAGCGGGATTTTCCATGGCAGTCCGAAAATGCACAGCGTGCAATCTGTGCAGGTGCGCGTAAAAAGCGACGAGAAAGGATGCTGGACGCCAGTGATATCCGTTTATTGATGTTGCACTTCCTGGCGAACGGATCGGCACATGGCTATGAGCTGATCAAGTCGGTTGAAGAGCTGTCGAAAGGGGAGTACTCGCCAAGCCCAGGCATTATCTATCCCAACTTAACGCTTCTGGAAGAGATGGATGCTATCCGCGTCGTGGATGCCCATGCGTCTCGTAAAGCCTATGCGCTTAACAACGGTGGTCGGGCATTATTAGCCGAGAATGTCGACAATGTTGCGACTATTATTGAGCGCCTGACTTCGTTAGCCATTCTGGTGAATAATCGCAGTATTCCGAAAATGGAACAGGCCATCCATAATATTCGACATACCTTGAATCATCGTCTGGCGCAGGAAGATATTTCGCCTGAAGCGCTTGAGGTGGTGATTAATGCGTTGAACGAAGCCACCGAAAAAATCGCCAATAGTTAACAGCATAACAGCGCGATTTATCGCGCTTTTTTTATTCTTTCATGTGTTAATTTTTCTGTTTTAAATTAATAAAAATAAAACAACTCAACATGAATTATTACAGCCATACCAAAAAGGTTTAGCTGATAAATATAAACGGTAGTTTCCCCCCTTTTTATTTAGCGCTACTTTTTCTCCATTGCAGTTAACGCGTTTATGGAGAGAAATATGTCTGAAACCAAAACCCCAGCCGTACACGATCTGCGCTCGGCGATTGCCTTACTGACCGGCATCAAAGGTGAGTTTGTCAGCACTGATACTGAAGTCGATCCCCACGCTGAGCTTTCGGGTGTTTATCGCTATGTCGGGGCGGGTGGCACTTGCGAACGTCCTACGCGCAAAGGCCCGGCGATGATGTTCAATAAGGTGAAAGGCTTCCCGGATGTGCGGGTGGTAACCGGATTGATGTCAACGCGTGAGCGTGTCGGCCATCTGCTTAACTGTCCGCCAGAAAAACTCGGCTTCCTGCTGAAAGATTCGGTTCATCATGCCATCGCGCCAGTGGTGACCAGCACCAAACCGGCTTGTCAGGAAGTGGTGCACTACGCCGAAGATCCTGGCTTTGATCTGCGTACTTTGTTACCTGCACCGACCAACACCGAAGAGGATGCTGGTCCGTATTTCACCATGGGCATGTGCTACGCCTCCGATCCTGACACCCATGAATCCGATATCACCATTCATCGCCTGTGCATTCAAAGCCGTGACGAACTCTCAATGTGGTTAACGCCTGGCCGCCACATTGATGCTTTCCGTGAAAAAGCCGAGCAGGCCGGGAAGCCACTGCCAATCTCCATCAGTATCGGTGTCGATCCCGCGATTGAGATCGCCGCCTGCTTTGAACCGCCCACCACGCCTCTTGGCTTCAACGAACTCAGCATTGCCGGTGCGCTGCGCGGTTATCCGGTTCAACTGGCCCCTTGCGTTAGCATCAACGAAAAAGCCATTGCTCATGCGGAGATCGTGATTGAAGGTGAACTACTGCCAAACGTGCGTGTACGGGAGGATCAGAACACCAATACCGGCAAAGCGATGCCGGAATTTCCGGGCTATACCGGCGAAGCCAAAGCCGAGTTACCGGTGATCAAAGTGAAAGCCGTGACCCACCGTAAACACCCGATCCTGCAAACCACGCTTGGCCCCAGTGGTGAACACGTCAGCATGGCGGGTATTCCAACTGAAGCCAGCATTCTCGATATGCTGGATCGTGCAATGCCTGGCAGGGTGTTGAACGTCAATGCGCACACTTCCGGCGGTGGCAAGCTGTTGGCGGTGATCCAGTTCAAAAAGTCATCGGCGGTGGATGAAGGGCGTCAGCGTCAGGCAGCCCTGATCGCTTTTGCCGCTTTCTCTGAACTCAAGCATGTGATCCTGGTGGATGACGATGTGGATGTGTTCGACACCGACGACATTCTGTGGGCAATGCAAACTCGCTATCAAGGCGATGTCGACACCCTCACCATTCCTGGCGTACGCTGCCATCCGCTCGATCCTTCCCAGGTGCCAGAGTACAGCGCGAGCATCAGCCAGCAGGGTGTGACCTGCAAAACCATTTTTGACTGCACCGTGCCGTGGCATATGAAAGCGCATTTCGAACGTTCGAAGTTCAAAGAAGTCGATGTGAAACGTTTTCTACCCGATTTTGAGTAAGTGAGGTGGCAGTGAGCAGAAGGCGGATTATCGTCGGCATCAGCGGCGCGTCAGGGTTTCAGTACGGCATGAAGGCGTTGCATCTGCTGCGCGATCAAGATGTCGAGGTGCATCTGGTGGTGACCAAGGGCGCAGAAGTGACACGCTCAATGGAAACCCACTGGCAACGGCAGGATGTGGTGGATTTAGCCGATGAGGTTCACAGCATCAGCAACCTGGGGGCTTCTATCTCCAGCGGATCTTTCAAGACTCTCGGGATGTTGATTGCGCCCTGCTCAATGAACTCGTTGGCCTCGATTGCTCATGGGCTGACCAGTAATCTACTGACGCGTGCAGCTGATGTGATTCTCAAAGAACGGCGTCGGTTGGTACTGATGGTGCGTGAAACGCCGCTCAATCTGGCACACATCCGCAATATGCAGGCGGTGACCGAGATGGGCGGCATTATCTACCCTCCGGTTCCCGCCTTCTATCAGCAGCCGCAGTCGGTGGATGAGATGGTGCATCACAGTGTGGCGCGCGCCCTTGATCTGTTCGATCTCGACGTGGGCAATCTCAAACGCTGGGGTGAAAATAACAACAATAAGTAAGGAGAAAATTATGGTAGTGGGACCCTTTGTCAACGGCAGTGCCGTGCTGATTGGCGGGCTGGTGGGCGCTTTTCTCGGCACCAAAGTGCCTGAAAGGCTGCGCGTCGCGTTGCCAATGACCTTCGGCCTGTCGTCGATGGGCCTCGGAATTGTGCTGATCGGTAAGATCCACAGTATGCCTGCGGTGATCCTGGCGCTGATCCTCGGAGCCGCCATCGGTGAACTGGTTTATCTGGAGGAGAAGATTGGCCGGTTGGGAAATCTGGCGAAAGGGCTGGTGAGCCGCTTTCAAAGCCAGCCCGCCGAAGGCGGCCTGAGCGGTGAAGCGTTCACCGAGAAGTATGTGGCGATCATGGTGCTGTTCTGTGCCAGTGGTACCGGCATTATTGGTGCCATGACCGAAGGCATGACGCACGATGCCAACATCCTGCTGGTGAAATCGATCATGGATATCTTCACGGCGGCGATTTTTGCCACGCTGCTGGGGTATGCGGTGGCGGTTATTGCTGTGCCACAGTTGCTGGTACAACTGGTGCTGGCTTCAGCTGCTGTGCTGATTATGCCGCACACCACGGTACCGATGATGAGCGACTTCACGGCGGCTGGCGGGTTTGTAATGCTGGCAGCAGGCTTCCGTATCGCGGGGATTAAATCCTTCCCGGTGGCCAACATGTTACCGGCGTTGGTGCTGGTGATGCCGGTGAGTCATTTGTGGAGCAGTTATATCCACTAAGCTTGCGTTCAGCGCGGTTGGATCGATTTTGACCATGTTAAAATAAGCGCGAATAAGGCGTGGAGGCACCATGGATCTGAAACGATTGCACTATTTTTGCACGATAGCGGAACAGGGCTCGATCAGTAAAGCCGCGAAGCTATTGAACATCGCACAACCGCCGTTGGGAAAGCGCCTGCAGGAGCTGGAAGAGGAGATCGGTTCTCCCTTATTTACCCGCACATCGCGCGCCATGGTGTTGACTGAGGCGGGCAGTTTTCTCTATCGTCGCGCCTGCGATATTCTCAGCCAGGTCAACAGTTTGCAGCGACAGACAGTGACCATCGCCACACGTAAACAGCGCCGCGTTACAATCGGTATCTCCTACCTCTATCTGCGCTACTTCACGCCGATCCTGATGGATTATTACCAAAACCGCCCCGAATGGGACATCAACGTCGTGGTATCTGATTCCAGTCATCTGGAAGCAATGCTGATCGATCACAGTGTGGATATCGCTCTGATGCAGATACCTCAAGACCGTCAACCCTGGTTTGTACGCGAGTTGCAACCTATCGATACAATTACCGTGGTTTCAGCACATTACAGCGCCATGCTGGCGGGAAAAACCCTCAATTTCGCCGATCTCAGCGGTATTCCACTGATTTTATTACACCGTATTGGCGGCGAGGGTACCTATGAAATGCTGCGCAATAAGCTGTTCAGCAGTCTGAGTCAGGTCAATATCAGCATCAAGGTGTCGGAACCCCGGCTGGTGCTGGAGATGATGGAGCAGGGGTTTGAAGGAGCGGCGTTTATGCCACGCTCAGAGTTTGTGCCCAGCCAGCAAGGTAAATACATGGTATGCCCGTTAGCGGAGTCATTTGCCATCTATCATCCCGCCATTGTGACGCTGAGTACTGCGCAGGATCGTCTGTTATGGCCGCAGAAACATGAGGCAGAGGGCTAATTTGTAGGGTCGCCATTAATGGCGACCCTACAAATGTATGGTGCGGAATGTTGTGGGCGCATTCACGCGCACCTCGATTAGCCAGGCTTCTTCTTATCCACATGCCCCAGCTCGCGGTCGGGCCAGCAGAAATCGCGCACGCGCTGCTTCAGCGCCGCCGCATCCGGGAATCCGCCTTCCTGCTTACGCTCCCAAATCACCTGACCATCGATACTGATTTCAAACACACCACCAGTACCCGGTTTTAACGTCACTGCGCTTAAGTCTTCAGCAAAAGTATGTAACAACTCCTGCGCCATCCACGCCGATCGCAGCAGCCAGTTGCACTGAGTGCAGTAGTAAATGGTCACAGCCGGTTTTTGCGACATAACATGCCTCTTCTTAATTATTGATTATAAACAAGTTAACAAATTGTGCGGTCTAAGATACATCTTAGTGTAAAGTTTATTGATAATGATTACCAATTGCATTACATTCCTGACGAAATTATTTATTACATAAAATAAGTCCACACATTTTACGGTTTTTTAACGCATATCGCGTTTTTTTGGCGGCAATCCAGTGAGCGAATACTAACAATTAACCAGGTATTTCGCGCATGTCTTCACTCTTTCAGGGAATGACCCAGCAACGTCTGTTTAAAGTTGCCATTTTGTCTTCCGCTATACACGCCGCTTGCAGCTATGCCGCCAGCGACAACACGACACTTGCCCTATCTTCTGATAAAACCACGGCTGCTGAACCCGTTATGACGGTAACTGCGCCGAAACTGGAAAAACAGGCCGGAAGCAAAAGCACCATTACCGCCGCTGATATGCAGCGCGATGGTGGCAACGATTTCGGTACTATCATGCGTTACGAACCGGGCGTCACCGCAACCGGTGCGAGCGGCGGATCTTCAGCGGGTAAAAGCGGCTTCGACCGCGCGGGTTACACTGGCTATAACATCCGTGGTCTGGAGAGCAACCGTGTCGATATCAACGTCGATGGGGTTTCGCTGCCGGATGCCACAGGACGTAGCTATGTCAGCCGCGCCGGTTTAGATACCTTTGGCATTGGCCGTGACTACATCGATCCTTACATGTTTGGTCGCGTGGATATCGATAAAGGCGCCACCTCCGTTGACCAGGCGAATACCGCTATCGGCGGCGCAGTGTCATTCCGTAACAAGACACCAGATGACTACCTGCGCCCAGGCAAAGAAACCTACTTTGGTTATCAGAGTGATTTCGACTCTTCCAACCGTAGCTGGCATAACGGCATCACAGCGGCAGCGGGCGATCAGGAGCTGCGCGGCATCTTTGTTTACAGCCGCCGCGATGGTCAGGAAACGCAGAATAACGATGCCAGCCGTGGCGCTTATCCCGCCAACTGGCACTCTGACGCACTGCTGGGCAGCGTGGTGTGGGAGCCAAATGACGCGCACAAAATTACCGGTACCGCAGACTTCTACCACAAAACCAATCACACCCATTACGACAGCTGGGATACCTCCGGCAATACCGTTTATGGCACCGCGCAGCAGCAGAGCGATACCCGTCGCTTTGGCTTGAGCCTGGCGGACGAATACACGCCGTATAACGATTTCATCGACAGCCTGAATACGCGTATCTATTGGCAGCACACCGAAGCGCATGACAACACTTACATGCCTTCCAGCGCGTCAGCCTATGAAACGGTTTATTCGGACTACAATACCGACAGCTATGGCTTCGAAACGCGTCTGGCGAAAACCCTGGGCCGCCATGAAATCAGTGCGGGCCTGAATGGTCGTCTGGAAGATACCGAACGTCCATTCCGTCAATCGCCAACGCCAAGTACTTTCAGTGTGATCATGCAGCCAGAAGCGGACAGCCGCAGCTACACGCTGGGCGGTTTCGTGCAGGATAAGATCAACTTTGATCTGGATAGCCACAATCTGTCGGTGATCCCTGGCGTGCGCGTTGCGTACCAGAATACCAAACCGCAGAACCTCAGCAGCCTGACCACCGGCAGTACCGTACTGACCGAATCAGAAGTGGAAACGCTGTACGGCTCGGGCAACAGTGATACTCAGGTATTGCCGTCACTGGCATTCCAGTACGAGCTGACGCCAAACCTGATGACCTACCTGCAATACAAGCGTGGCGCGCAGTTCCCGAACGCCAGCCAGCTGTATGGTTCATGGAACCTTGGTTCCAGCTACGCGGGCAGCCAGCAGTACGCGCTGATCGGTAATCCGGATCTGAAAACTGAAACCAGTAACAACTTCGAATGGGGCCTGAAAGGGCAGCCGACTGAAGGCGTGGTAATGAACACGGCGGTTTACTATAACGCCTATAAAAACTTCATTGCATACAACCGTTACATGCGTTCGAGCAACCCGGAGAAATTCACCAACGTTCCGAGCAACATCTACACCACTTATCAGGCAGAGAACCGCGATAAAGCCTATATCTATGGTGCAGAGCTGAGTGGAAAAGTGAACTTCGGTACCTGGTTCGAGGAAGTGCAGGGCCTGAGCGCGCGCTTCGCCTTTAGCTATAACGAAGGTAAATCGAAGTCCAGCTACCTCGGCGACCGCTATGTCGATCTGGAAAGCGTACCACCAATGAAAGCGGTACTGGGTCTGGGTTGGGATGCACCACAGAATGAATACGGTGCAGCAGTTACCGCGACCTTCGTGAAAGGTAAAAAAGCCACCGCGACCAATCGCCAGAGCTATACCAACACCGGAACTGCACTGACGGATTCCACCACCGATTACGAACGTGTGCCAGGCTACGGCATGGTTGATCTGACGGCGTACTGGCAGGTGATGAAGAACGTCAAGCTGAGCGGTGGCGTGTACAACCTGACAGATCGCAAATATTGGGATTACCTGAGCAGCCGCGAAATGACCAGCGATACTGCGCAAGATCGTAATGATATCGCGCTGGCAACTCAGCCAGGCCGCACCTTCCAGCTCGGTGTGAACGTCGACTTCTAATCACTTTTTCGCCCTGCGTTCGCGCAGGGCCTTTTCATGGAGCAAGAGCAATGAACCCACGTTACGATCACTACCTCGCACTGAAAGGCGAACATCCGAAAAAGTATGCCCGCGATCTGGCGGCATTAATGAGCATTGGCGAAGCGCAGCTGTGTGAAGCGCGCGTCGGCCAGGATGCACAAGCGTTAAAAGCGGATTTCCCGGCGTTGCTGAAAGCGCTGGAAGCTGTTGGCGAAACCAAAAGCATCACCCGCAACGAATATGCGGTGCATGAGCAGGTAGGGAAATATGAAAACCTGCATCTCGGCGAACATGCCGGGCTGATTCTTAACCCGCGCGCGCTGGATCAACGTCTGTTCCCGGCACAATGGCACAGCGCTTTCTTCCTTCGTGAGCAGACCGCGCGCGGTGAGCGTCAAAGCATTCAGATCTTTGACCGCCACGCCGATGCGGTGCTGAAAATCTATACCACGGATAATACCGACATGGCGGCATGGGATGCGCTGATCGTCGAATTCAGCGTCGAAGCGGCTGCGCCACTTGATCCGCAACCTGCGGCTGCGCCGGAATACAGCCACGCGATTGATGCCGGAAAAGTGGAAGCCGAATGGCGCGCGATTACCGATGTGCATCAGTTCTTTGGCTTACTGAAGCGTCACAATATCTCTCGTCAGCAGGCGTTCCACGCGGTGCCTGACGATCTGGCGCGCCTTGTGAGCAATGATTCACTGGCCCAGTTGCTGGATCAGGCGCAGCAGGATGGCAATGAAATCATGATCTTTATCGGCAATCGCGGTTGCACGCAGATCTTCACCGGTGCGGTGGAGAAGCTGATGCCGATGGACAACTGGGTCAACATTTTCAACCCAACTTTCACCCTGCATCTGATGGCGGATCACATTGCCGAAAGCTGGGTCACGCGCAAACCAAGCGGTGATGGCTTCGTCACCAGCCTCGAACTCTTCGCTGCTGACGGTACGCAGATCGCACAGCTGTATGGTCAACGCAGCGAAGGCACACCTGAGCAGGCGCGCTGGCGTGAGCAGGTTACCGCGTTAGGAGCCACGGCATGAAACGCTTAACGCTGCTACTGCTGGGTGCGCTGGCACTGCCGACATGGGCCGCTGAGCGGGTGATTTCGATTGGCGGCGACGTCACGCAAATCATTTATGCGCTCGATGGGCAGGCTGATCTGGTGGCACGTGACAGCACCAGCCAGCATCCCGCGCAGGCCAATAAGCTGCCGGATATTGGCTATATGCGCCAACTTAACGCCGAAGGCATTCTGGCGCTAAAACCCACGCTGGTGCTGACCAGTGAACTGGCGAAACCGTCGCTGGTATTGCAGCAGGTTGAGAGCGCGGGCGTGAAAGTGGTGGATGTCACCGGCAAAACCAGCCTTGATGCCATCCCGGAAAAAATCGCCACCATCGGCAAAGCGTTGCATCGTGAAGATGAAGCTAAAGCGCTGATTGAAAAAGTGAATAAGCAGCGTGCGCAGATTCCACAGCAGCCGTTGCCGGTGAAAGTGCTGTTTGTGATGGCGCATGGCGGCATGCGTACCCAGGCGGCAGGAAATCAAACCGGCGCAGATGCCGCCATTCGTAGTGCCGGTCTGGTCAACGCCATGGCCGCTATCCCGCATTATCAGCAACTGTCTCAGGAAGGGGTAGTGGCAGCGGCACCCGATCTGGTGGTGGTGGGTGAAGATGGCCTGCGCACGCTGGGTGGCGAGGATAAAATCTGGTCGCTGCCGGGACTGGCGTTGACGCCTGCGGGTCAGCATCATGCGCTGCTGGTAGTGGACGAGATGGCACTGCTGAGCTTTGGCCTCGACACGCCAGAGACTATCGTTAAGCTGCGCAAAGCCGCCGAAGCGGTAAAGCATGACTAATGCCGCCGTGATGCGCTGGCTGCTATTGATGGGCATCAGCATGGTGGTTTGCATGCTGATGGCCGCCAATTTTGGCGCGATGCCGCTCTCTATGCGCACCTTGTTTCATGCACCGCTCAGTGATATGGCGTGGCAGATCTGGCTCAATATTCGTCTGCCGCGCGTGCTGCTGGCGGTGCTGCTCGGTATGGCGTTGGCGGTATCTGGTGCGGTGATGCAGGGCTTGTTCCGTAATCCGCTGGCCGATCCTGGTTTACTGGGTATCAGCAGTGGAGCCGGTTTGGCGGTGGCCGTGTCGATTGTGGTACCGCTGAGCTTACCGCCGCTGCTGGCGCTGTGGTTACCCTCGATTGCGGCATTTATTGGCAGCCTGATCGTCACGCTACTGATCTTCAGTTTTAGCCGCCTGGCGTTGGGAAATCTGTCACGTTTACTGCTGATTGGTATCGCGATTAATGCCCTGTGCGGTGCGGCAGTTGGGGTGCTTTCCTGGCTCAGTAATGATCAACAGCTGCGCCAGCTGGCGCTGTGGGGCATGGGCAGTTTGAGCGCCGCGCAATGGCCGAGTCTGGCGGTGTGTGCGGTACTGATCCTTCCTGGGCTGATTGCCATCCAGACTCGTGCGCGCCGTCTCAACCTGCTGCAACTTGGCGAAGAAGATGCGCACTACATGGGGATTGATGTGAAGCGCACCCAGCGCGAGCTGCTGGTGCTGAGCGCACTGCTGGTGGGCACGGCGGTGTCGGTCAGCGGAATTATCGGCTTTGTCGGGTTAGTGGTGCCGCACGTGATGCGTTTCTGCGTCGGTAGCGATCATCGCTGGATGTTGCCCGGCTCCGCGTTAGCGGGTGCGATTTTGCTGTTACTGGCGGATACGCTGGCACGTACGGTGGTGATTCCCGCAGAGATGCCGGTGGGTTTACTTACCAGTTTACTGGGTGGTCCGTGGTTTCTCTGGCTGATTCTGCGCCAGCAAAGGGGGATGAATGAGTGATGCGATGCAGGCTCGCGGCCTGCGTTTTAGCCATGGTGCGCGTGCACTGATTGATGATGTCTCCGTCACCTTCGCGCCAGGCGAGATGATCGCCCTGATTGGCCCCAACGGCGCGGGCAAATCCACCTTACTGCGTCTGCTGACCGGGTTTCTGACGCCTGATGCGGGTGAATGTTGGCTGGGCGATCGTCCGTTGAATGAGTGGCCGCGTGAGCCACTGGCGCAACGTCGCGCGGTAATGCGTCAGCAAAACAGTGTGACTTTCCCGCTGCCTGCCGAAGAGGTGGTGGCGATGGGGCGTGCGCCCTGGCCTGCCAGTAAATCCAAAGCGGTGATTGAGGAAGTGATGCAGATAACCGGCAGCCTTGAGCTGGCAAAGCGTGATTATCGCTCGCTCTCGGGTGGGGAGCAGCAGCGCGTACAGCTGGCGCGGGTACTGGCGCAGTTGTGGCACGATGATGGCCCGCGCGGCTGGCTGTTTCTGGATGAGCCGACCTCGGCGCTGGATCTGTTTTGGCAGCAGTACAGTTTACGTCTGCTGCATAAATTGACGCGTAACGGGCGCTTCAGCGTCTGTACCGTGCTGCACGATCTCAATCTGGCTTCGCTGTGGTCCGATCGTATTTTGTTGCTGCACCAGGGCAAGCTGGTGGCGCAGGGCGCGCCGCAAGCGGTGATGACAGAAAGCACGTTAACGCGCTGGTATCAGGCGGACCTGCACGTGGTGATGCCGCAAGAGCAGGGAAGGCCGCAGATTCAGCTGCGGGCGTAATGCATGTCAGTTAAGCGACTGATAATAACGCCGTCTGGAGCCGCACCGGGGCTGGCGGTCCTCGCGCCGCTACGCGGTGCCTTCACTTCACTCGTCTGCCTTAACGGACCGGTGCCGATGTAACATCCATGTTCCAGCGCCACCTTTCGCCCGCGTCCTGCGGGCTCTCCTGGCAGACTCATTCCGTTCAGCGCTGCGGATGCCAGCCCCGGTGCGGCCCCAGCCAGCTCATTAGCTTCAGTGCGGGTTGTCAAAAAGGGCACATTGCCTGAGGCCATGACGCCTCAGCTGCCCCCTCAGGGCTATCCGCAGCGCTGAGACTTTTACGTTGGGCCAGGAGCCCCACGCGGGGAGGCGTGGGGCAGTTCGCGGCCGACCATGGATGGTCATCCGCGAACGGTCCGTCCGGCACGACGTGGAAGTCGAAGGTACCGCTTTAGCGGCGCGAGGACGGCCCAGAGGGGGCAGTAGTGGCGGCAGAGCCCGCACTGAAAAGACAGGCCACTCATTCATCAGCGGCCTGAGTCCTTAAATGACAAGCATTAAGTCATTTATGGCGACCAAAGCGTTAACGGCAATCCACAATCAATCGGCCGCGTACTTCACCTGCCAGCAGCGCTTCGGCACCTTCACGCGCTTCACTCAACGGGATCACTTTGGTTAACTGCTCCAGCAGTGCGCCATCCACCAGCTCTGCCAGCCGCTGCCACGCCTGCTGGCGCAATGGCTTGGCACACATCACGCTATCGACACCGGCCAGCACCACACCGCGCAGAATAAATGGTGCCACGCTGGTAGGCAGATCCAGACCTTGTGCCATGCCGCACGCTGTGACCACGCCATCGCGTTTGATGCCGGCCAGCACATTGGCCAGCGTATGGCTGCCAACGCTATCAATCGCCGCAGCCCAACGCTCTTTCGCCAGCGGTTTACCCGGCGCGCTCAGTTCGCCGCGATCGATAATCGAAGTCGCTCCCAAGGTATCGATCAGGTAATCACTGTCGCTGGCGCGGCCGCTGGAGGCGACGACCTCATAGCCTAAGCGCGACAGCAGGCTGACGCTAAAACTGCCCACACCACCGCTGGCACCCGTCACCAAAACGGGACCGTGCTGCGGCGTGATGCCCTGTTTTTCCAGTGCCAGCACACACAGCATGGCGGTGAAACCGGCGGTGCCAATCGCCATGGTTTGCAGCGGACTCAGTGCCGCCGGGACTTTTACCAGCCAGTCCCCGGAAACGCTGGCCTTCTGCGCCAGACCGCCCCAGTACTTCTCACCCACGCCCCAGCCAGTGAGCAGGGCGACATCATCCGGCTGCCACTCAGGGTGGCGGCTGTTGATCACGCGCCCCACAAAATCGATACCGGGCACCATGGGAAACTGGCGCACAATCGGTCCCTTATTGCAGATGGCGAGTGCGTCTTTGTAGTTGAGTGTGGAGTAGCTGACTTCGAGGGTGACATCCTGATCGGGCAACTGTTTTTCTGAGAGATCCTGCAGGGATGTGCGGTATCCCTGTTCATCATTTTCAATGACCAATGCCTTGAACATGCAGCCTCCGGCTGGTTGAGGAAAGTTACTGGCATCTTACGCCTCTCAAATAAGGGAACAACAGGCTTCTGGTAATACCTTGCATAAATTTTCATAACACAAAGATATTTAAGCGTTTTTATCATGGCTTGATCTGATAATGCATTATTAATCAAATGGTTATATATTGTTGATTATGCGTAGAAATCTCTTTGCACGGGTTGTTCCAGTAAAAAAAAGATGCCATCATTGCGCCCCAGTTCATTACCTTCCGCCTGACCACTGAGGACGCTGCCATGCTCGTAACACTGCGCATTCGCCACCCGCGTTTCTCCGTCATCTGTTGTTCGCATTTCTCGCTCACCATGCGGTGAGGCCAGCTTAACGCGCTATGCTTTTGGACATGACTAAAGACAGACGCGATCTGACTTTACTGATGTCTATCGGTTGTGGTGGTTGAACCGCCCGAAGTGACGTTATTCGCCGGGGAAATTTCCTCATTGCTGTGCCACTGGCACCCACTCATCCTTCATTACGGGGATTTGTGTTATGAATCCATTGAAAATCGCTGCCAGCGTAGCGGTAGCACCAAGCCTCAGCCTGAACACCGCACGTGATGTGGTGACGCTGGACAATACTGATTTTACGGATGTGGCGGCGGTTGTCGTCTCACTGGCGGATACGCGCAGCGGCGTGTTAACGCTGTTGCGCCAGACCGGCTTTAATTTGCCGGTGTTTGTGGCTAACGCGTTCGATGAAGAAGTGCTAAAGCTGCCGGGCGTGACCGGCGAAATCAATGGCGCTGAGGAAGAGTGGGAGGCGCTGGAAGACGCCGCGCAAGCCTATGAATCTGACCTGCTGCCGCCATTCTTCGATACGCTCACCCGCTATGTCGATATGCAGAACAGCACCTTTGCTTGCCCTGGCCATCAGGGCGGTGCGTTTTTCCGCAAACATCCGGCGGGCCGTCAGTTCTATGAATTCTATGGCGAGAACGTCTTCCGTTCCGATATGTGCAACGCCGACGTCAAATTAGGTGATTTGCTGATCCATGAAGGCTCGGCCAAAGATGCGCAGAAGTTTGCCGCTAAAGTCTTTAACGCCGACAAAACCTACTTCGTGCTGAATGGCACCTCCAGCGCCAATAAAGTGGTGACCAACGCCATGCTGACTCGTGGCGACCTGGTGTTGTTCGACCGTAACAATCACAAATCCAACCACCACGGCGCGCTGATTCAGGCGGGAGCCACGCCAGTGTATCTGGAAGCGGCCCGCAACCCGTTTGGCTTTATTGGTGGCATTGATGCGCACTGTTTCGATGAGGCTTATCTGCGTGAGCAGGTACAAAAAGTGGCGCCGCATCGTGCCAAAGAGCAGCGTCCGTTCCGTCTGGCAATCATCCAACTCGGCACCTATGACGGCACCGTGTATAACGCGCGTCAGGTGGTGGACCGCATCGGCCATCTGTGTGATTACATCCTGTTTGACTCCGCGTGGCTGGGCTACGAGCAGTTCATTCCGTTGATGGCAGGCTGCTCGCCGCTGACGCTGGAACTCAACGAAAACGATCCCGGCATTTTTGTTACGCAGTCGGTGCATAAGCAGCTGGCGGGTTTCTCACAGACTTCGCAAATCCACAAAAAAGACAACCACATCCGTGGGCAGAAACGCTTCTGTCCGCATAAGCGTTTGAACAATGCCTTTATGCTGCACGCCTCAACCAGCCCGTTCTATCCGCTGTTTGCTGCTCTGGATATCAACGCCAAAATGCACCAGGGCGATGCGGGGCGCAGCATGTGGCATGACTGCGTCACCCATGGCATTGATGCACGTAAAGCGATTCTGGAACGCTGCGAGATGATCCAACCGTTCCTGCCAGAGAAAGTGCACGGCAAACTGTGGCAATCTGCCGAAACCGACGCAATTGCTGCCGATCCTGCCTACTTTAGCTTTGAACCGGGCGCTAAATGGCACGGATTCGCGGGTTACGACGAGGGGCAATATTTAGTCGATCCCTGCAAGCTGCTGCTGACCACGCCAGGCATTGATGCCGCCAGCGGTGAGTACACCAGCTTTGGTATTCCGGCGACCATCCTGGCGAACTATCTGCGTGAAAACGGCATTGTGCCAGAGAAGTGCGACCTCAACTCCATCCTGTTCCTGCTGACCCCAGCGGAGAACACCGAGAAGATGGCGCACCTGGTGGCGATGCTGGAGCAGTTTGAAAACCACGTGAAAGAGGATGCGCTGCTGGCGGAAGTGCTGCCGAGTGTTTATCGCAAGAATATTGAGCGCTACAAAGGCTACACGCTGCGCCGCCTGTGCCAGGAAATGCACGATCTTTATGTTAGCTACGATGTGAAAGATCTGCAGAAGGCGATGTTCCGTGAGGCGTGCTTCCCGAAAGTGGAGGTGAACCCGCAGGATGCGCATCAGGCCTATATTCGTGGTGAAGTTGAGCTGGTGCCGATTGCCAAAGCAGAAGGCCGCATTGCAGCCGAAGGTGCCTTGCCATATCCACCAGGCGTGCTCTGTGTGGTGCCGGGTGAAGTGTGGGGCGGTGCGGTACAACGCTACTTCCTCGCGCTGGAAGAGGGGATAAATCTGTTGCCTGGCTTCTCACCGGAGCTGCAAGGGGTTTACACCGAGGAAGATGAGAGCGGTCGTAAGCATCTGGTGGCGAATATGATGGTGTAAACGGTGCGGTTTATTACCCTCACCCTAACCCTCTCCCGCAAGCGGGAGAGGGGACTTTTTAGGTAGTGCACATATTAACTAAGTGCTGGATCTGCCCCTTCTCCCGCTGGCGGGAGAAGGTTGGAATGAGGGCCACCAACGATTCCGTCAATACCGGTGATAACTGCGCTGCGCCTGGCTCACTTTATACAGATAACGGCGAGATTCTGCTGACGGATGGTTGGTGGTCAGCGTCTGATAAACCTGGCTCGGCGACATGCCGTTGATGGTTGAGAAGGCACGATCCTTATCACTGGAGAAGACACGCAGTACGCTTCCCGCACCGCCGTTGTAAGCGGTAATCACCGCATAACGACGTGACAGCGGATCCTGAATCCCACCTAAATAACTCTTCTGCAGCAGCGACAGATACGCGGTACCGGCATCAATGTTATTAGCTGGATCCAGCAGATAGCTGCGGCTCGGTTTGCCCCATTTCCCTTTCATACGGAACACATCCACCCCGGCCGTATGCTGAACCACCTGCATTAAGCCCAGTGCGTCAGAGTTGCTCACCGCATAGGGGTTGAAACTCGATTCGGTCTGCATAATCGCCAGAATCAAGGATGCATCAACGCCATACTCTTCAGCCGCTTTACGTACCAGCGGCAGGTATTTGTGCGCACGTTTGTCGAGGTGGTTCGGCACCATTGGAATGGTGACAGACCAGATCACATGCAGGCCAGAGGTGCGTTTTTGCAGCTTGTTCTGAATCAGGTAATCCGCAAAGCTGGCGGCGCGGCCCTGCCAGCGAATCGGTTGGCCGGTGTTATCCAATACCTGACCGTAAAGCAGCGGCTCTTTACTGATCTGGATATCGTTGGCATCGGAGTAGAGATCGACATTACCCGGATCGTCACCGATTAATAGCGTGGTAATGATCGCCTGGCGCAAGCTGGCCATTGGATCGGTACCTGCGATGGTCTCAATGGTGATGCTACCGCTGTCGAAGTTGATGTGACTGCGGGTGTAATAGCTGTCGCTGTATTTGACGTAATCCTTTGGTCCGGCGATCAGAACCTCATTGATTCCCCAAATATTTTCAATGTTGGCGGCAAACTGCCCCATCAGAATGTCGAAACCGTTGGTGTCCTTAACCCACTCTTCATGATACTGCGATTGTTTTTGTCCGGAGCAGGAAACCAAAAGTGGTGCAATCACCAACAGGGCTATCAGTTTTTTATTCATTGTAAATGCGTGCCTGATTCGAAAAAGAGGGCCTCAAAGGGAGGCCCTGAACGGTTATTTTTCCGGCGGGGTGAAACCTTCGATGTGCACATCTTTGCCTTCGAACAGGAAATTGATCATCTCCTTCTCCAGCACTTTGCGATCTTCCGGGTTCATCATGTTGAGCTTCTTCTCGTTGATCAACATGGTCTGCTTGGACATCCACTGTTGCCAGGCTTCTTTAGAAATCTCGTTATAGATGCGCTTGCCAATCTCACCAGGATAGAGCTGAAAGTCCTGACCTTCAGCGTCGCGTTGCAGAAACGTACAAAAAATGGTGCGGCTCATTACTCTTCCTCTTCGATCATGCTTGAACGCAGTGATAACTGCTGGGGATGGCGTAGTTCATGCAGTAAGCGCTCAACCGGCGCTGCCAATCCCACTGACGGTGGTTGCGCTAAGTTATACCAGAGACCGCTCACTTCATCCATCAGCGACCCGGCAGAAGGCCACGCCAGCCACATAGGCACAATATCTAAGTGGAAATGGCTAAAGGTGTGACGAAATGCCGTTAACTGCTGGGGTTTGGCATGAATACCGCGCTCGGCGAGCCAGTCAGTTAGCGCTTGCTCACTGGTGAACTGAGGAAAGCAGAACAAGCCACCCCACAGGCCCACTTGTGGGCGCTGTTCGAGGAACACTTCATCACCATGCTGAATCATCAGGAACCAGCCACTGCGTTCTGGAATGGTCACTTTGGGTTTCTTGCCCGGATACTCAGTCCAGCTGCTGTTGGCGTAAGCCACACAGCCATTGCTCAATGGGCAAATTTCACACTTAGGGCGTGAGCGAGTGCACACTAACGCGCCAAGATCCATCATCGCCTGGTTGAACTGGCTGACCCCTTCAGCGGGCGTAACCTCTTCACTGATCTGCCACAAACGTTTCTCAACGTCTTTTTTCCCCGGCCAACCGCCCACGGCATAGCAACGAGCCAGCACGCGTTTAACGTTGCCATCCAGAATCGGGAAATGCAGGCCGAGCGACAGTGACAGCACGGCTCCCGCAGTGGAGCGCCCCACGCCAGGCAGTGCGGCGACATCATCAAAATTGCGCGGAAATTCGCCACCGTGCTTATCGACCACTTGTTTCGCCGCTTTATGTAAATTGCGCGCACGGGCGTAGTAACCGAGACCGGTCCACAGGTGCAGGACTTCATCCAGCGGTGCCGCAGCCAGATCGGCGATCGTCGGGAAGCGCACCATAAAGCGTTCAAAGTATGGGATAACGGTGGCAACTTGCGTCTGCTGCAGCATCACTTCAGAGAGCCACACCTTATAAGGTGTCTTCTCTTGCTGCCATGGCAGAGTTTTACGGCCAAAGCGGTGATACCACTCCAGCACCTGTTGCGCGAACTGCGGCGCTTGCATCATTAGAAGGAAATTTTCCGTGTTTACTCTACAATCAGGCAGGAATTCCAGCACAGAGACATCAGGGTGTAAACCGGAAGATTGCAAAGGCTTGCTTCTGCTATCTAACTTTGCATAATGCCCGTTTCCCAGAATAGGCTAACCAGCAGGCTTCAACATGATAAATGACGTCATCACCCCAGAATTTGATGAGAACGGGCGGCCATTACGCCGTATCCGCAGTTTTGTGCGTCGCCAGGGGCGCTTAACCAAGGGACAGCAGCTGGCACTCGATAATTACTGGCCGGAGATGGGCGTCGAGTTTCAGCAGGAGCCGCTGGATATGGTGGCGCTGTTTGGCCGCGAAGCCCCAGTCGTGCTGGAGATTGGTTTTGGTATGGGCGCCTCGCTGGTGACCATGGCGCAGAACAATCCCCATCAGAACTTCCTCGGCCTTGAAGTGCATGCGCCGGGTGTCGGTGCGTGTCTGGCCTCGGCTAAAGAGGCGGGCGTGGAGAATCTGCGTGTGATGTGCCACGACGCTGTCGAAGTGCTGCAGCAGATGATCCCGGATAACTCGCTGCGTATGGTGCAACTGTTCTTCCCGGACCCGTGGCATAAAGCGCGCCACAACAAACGTCGCATTGTGCAGGTACCTTTTGCCGAGCTGGTGATGCGCAAGCTGAAGCTGGGCGGCGTCTTCCATATGGCAACGGACTGGGAAGATTATGCGACGCATATGCTGGAAATCATGAGCAGCGTAGACGGATATAAAAATCTGTCAGAGAGTCACGATTACGTGCCGCGTCCTGAAACGCGTCCGTTAACCAAATTTGAGCAGCGCGGGCAGCGATTGGGCCACGGCGTATGGGATCTGATGTTTGAGAGGGTGAAATAATGGCCGTACAGCGTAGCCGTCGTTTACGTAAAAAACTGCATATTGATGAGTTTCAGGAGTTAGGCTTCTCGGTTGCCTGGCGTTTTGCCGAAGGCACCACTGAAGAGCAGATTGATGCCACTCTGGATCAGTTCATCACTGAAGTGATTGATCCTAATGGCCTGGCTTATGATGGCAGCGGCTATCTGGTGTGGGAAGGTCTGGTTTGCCTGCAGGAAACCGGCAAATGTACCGATGAGCACCGCGAGTTAGTGCGTAAGTGGCTGGAAGCCCGCAACCTGACAGACGTTCAGGTGACTGAACTCTTTGACGTTTGGTGGGACTAAGTAATCGTGCCGCGAGTGGAAGGTGACCATGAATGGCCACCCTACAATTTCCGGCAGGTTATGAATATCGTAGGGTCGCCATTTATGGCGACCTTTTGCTAACTGCACACTACTGACACAGTGCAGAACATCCAGGAGATTTCATGGTTCGTAAGGCTCTTCTTACCGCACTGCTGCTGGCCGCAGCGACGCAGGCGCAGGCTGATTATCAGTGCAGCGTTAATCCTCAGGATGATGTGATTATCAAACCGCAGAGCGTACAGGTGGTGGGCACCAACGGTAACCTCGAAATCTCTCCGCAGGGTGATGTGACCTTTAACGGTCAGAAAGCCAATGTCGATAATGCGACACGCCAGAAAGCCATTGATTACCAGAACGCATTGCGCCGTGATTTACCTTGGGTTGATAACGGTGCCTCTACACGTCTGGAGCGCAGCCGTATTGCACTGGATAAAGTGATTGTGGAAAAGCTCGGGGCGAACAGCAACGTGCGTAATCGCCTCACCACTCTGGATGGTCAGCTGAAACAGCAGATGAACCGTATTATCGAGCATCGTCCCGATGGATTGACCTTCCACCATCAGGCGATTGATCAAGTGCGTGCGGACGGTGAAAAGCTGGTGCAGAGCACGCTCGGCGGCATTATGCAGGACAGTCTGAACGAGATGGGCAGCAGCCAGGCGGCGAGCGGTAGCAATCCATTGCAGGCGATTATGGGCAATTTGGGTGGCTTACAGCAGGCAGTTCAGGCGGAGTGGAAGAATCAGGAACAAGATTTCCAGAACTTCGGGCACGAGGTGTGTAACCGGGTGACGGATCTGGAAGGCCAGCGTAAAGCACTGACGCAGAGCCTTAAAGGTTAAGAAAACGTAGCGGCGCAATTTATTGCGCATCAGTCAGCAGCTTAGCTGCTTCAGGTCAGCACGATAAAGCGCGCCGCTACGTCTCAATCATTACTCGCTTTTGGCTTCTTCTGATGTCGCTTTGTTGCTGGCGACATAGTTATAAATAACCAACAAGGCGAAGCAGCCGGTGATGATCATCATGATCATCCCTTTATCCAGGTAGCGTGCCATATTGCCGAGGATGATGCCGGTGACGCCAAAATCGGTGTCAGAGAAGGTGGTATTGGTCAGCCCAATCGCACCCAGAACCGGCAACAGCGCCACTGGCAGGAAGGTGATGAGGATACCGTGCGCAAAAGCACCCAGCATCGCACCGCGTTTCCCGCCGGTCGCATTACCAAACACGCCCGCCGTCGCACCACAGAAGAAGTGCGGCACCACACCTGGCAAAATTAGCACCCAGTGCAGTTGTCCGAGGAAGAACAGCCCGACCAAGCCACCAACGAAGCTGGAGATAAAGCCCACCAGTACCGCATTAGGTGCATACGGGAAGACGATTGGGCAGTCCAGAGCCGGGCGTGCATTCGGCACCAGTTTTTCCGAGAAGCCGGTGAAGGCCGGGACGATTTCCGCCAGAATTAAGCGCACACCCTGCAGGATAATAAACACACCCGCTGCAAAGGTAATCGCCTGCACGAACGAGTACACCAGATAGTTCTGACCATGGCTAAACTGACTCTCTACATATTCCCGGCCAGCAGACACCGACAGAATAAAGTAAATAATCATCATCGTCAGTGAGATGGAGATGGTGCTGTCACGCAAAAAACTGAGGTTTTTTGGCATGTTCATCTCTTCAGTGGATTTCGAACCTTTACCCACTAATGAACCAATCCAACCTGACAGCACGTAGCCCACGGTTCCGGTATGTGCTAACGCAACCTGGTCGTGGCCGATGATTTTACGCATATGAGGTTGCGCGATGGCCGGGAAGATCGCCATCAGCATGCCGAGAGTGAGCGAGCCGGTATAAATCAGCTGCACACCTTCGAAACCCGCCACCGACAAAATAATGGCAATCATACAGGCCATATAGAATGTCACGTGACCTGAAAGATAGATGTATTTCAGGCGAGTGAAGCGCGCCACAATGATATTGGCCACCATACCAAACGCCATAATCAGCGTGGTGGGTGCGCCGTACTTCTCTAAAGCAATGGAAACCATCGCCTCATTATTTGGAATGATTCCCTGTACATCAAAAGCGTGTTTGAAGATATCGCCGAGCGGGGTTAACGAACCCACCAACACCGTTGCGCCACCTGCCAACACCAGAAAACCCAGGATAGTTTTTACCGTGCCCTTGATGATGTCCGGGAACGGTTTTCTTTGTGCAATCAGTCCAAACATCGCCACCAAACCAACCAGAATGGAGGGGACTTTCAGCACGTCGACAACTACCAGTAAAAGGTTTTGTATAAACATAATAACCTCAGCGGTAAATGTTCTATACCCAAAATAATTCGAGATTCAGGAAGGCGGCAAGTGCATGAATCCTCAGGAGCTTACCGAAGTAAGTGACTGAGGTGAGTGCACGTAGCCAACGCACCTGAAATTTGAAGTATGAAGGGTATATTTTCAGTAGGTTGAGAGGGCTATTTATTAAAGTAACTACGAACTTTTTGCTCAATCTCTTTCAGATCAATGATGTTGTTGATGATGATCACTTTGTCTTCTGGAAGATTGGCGCTATAGGCAATGTCTTTTGCCATCACAAACACATCTGCTACATCAGGCGTCACCGAACCCAAATCGGAATGCTCGACGTCGGCGGTGACATCAATCATCTTCAGCACTTTTTTGATGTTCATTTCCATCATGAAGCTGCTTCCCAGGCCGGAGCCACAAACTGCCATTATTTTCATCGTTGACCTCGTTGATTTTTAAACGGAATGATTAATTGTCTGATAACAAATGGGTGCTGAGTTCAGCTTGATTGGTGCTGCTGAAGATCTGTGCCATTTTTTCCTCATCGGAAAGGACTTCAGCCAGCTGAGAAATCATTTCGATATGGCTGTTGCTGTCCGGTGCGGAGAACATAAAAAGGATGTCTACCGGGTCGTTTTCATCCGCATCAAAAGAGACCCCCTGCGCCAGTTTGAGCACGGATAACGCCAGCTTTTTAGCCCCTTGCTCGGGTCGGGCATGCGGCATGGCGATGCGCGGCGCAATCACAAAATAGGGTCCAATTTCCAGCTTCTGCTGGATGATGGTGTCAATGTAATCCTGCGTAATCGCCCCTTCCTGCAGCAAAGGACGTCCTGCCACCTCAATCGCCTCTTGCCAGTTTGAGACGTTATCGAGGTACTGAATTTTTTCTTCATTCAGCCATTTAGCGAGATGCGCCATGGTGATCTCCTGAAGTCAATGTGACTGAAGCTGTCATCATTTCCATGATGAGATGTACAGTCATGTTTGAATGAAATTCCCTGGTATTGGTGGTGTTTTTAATCGTCAGTCTTGGCTTCTCTGTGCTGATGAGAAGATTTTTTTCCTTAACTTACTAATAATTATTGTTATTAGTTAAGCGAGTAAAAAACTCATTAGTTAAAGATGTCTAGTCATCTTGATAATGCTCCTCGACCTGTACAGATACAATATGTAATATTGAAATCTGGCTGGACAGGTTGCTATTGAATGCAAAAGCGTTAACTGGATCACATCCATAAGCGGTGGAGGTGGCGCAATGAAAATAAATTCAGGCATACGTGTTGAGTCACCGAGCGCAACTTTGCACTCGCACACTTATTGGGAAGCATGTTGATGGCCGATGGCATTACCGAGAAGCAAAAAGAGGTGGTCGATTACCTCCTGCAAAAAATCAAAGATGACGGGCTGCTGCCGGGTGACAAACTGGACACCGAAATCGCTATTGCCAAAAACATCGGTATCACGCGGGCAACGGTGCGCGAAGCCACACGCATTCTCATTGAGCAGCAGCGCATTTATCGGGTGAAGGGCTCGGGGCTGTTCGTCGGCTCGACCGGAAAAAGCGATCACGTTGGCCGATTTCACGCATTGTCCCCCTTTGATTTTCAGGCGCAAAAGAAAGGGTACAAAGGGGTTCGAAAAGTTATCACCGTCAGCATCATGCAAGTCCCTACCGCTGACATGGCTCAGGCGTTGCGCATCAAACCTAACGATCAAATTTATAAAGTGGTGCGTCTGATGAGCTTCGACGATATTCCGGTGGCGCTGGAATATAACCACTTTCCGGTCAGCATGTTTAGCAGCATGGAATTCAGCAAGCTGGAAATATCCAAATACTCCTACATTGAGCAGATCACCGGTAAGAAGGTGCAGCGCAGGGAACAGCACTTAAATGCCATCAATGTGACGGATGAAGAGCAGATTAGATTGCTGAATTTCAATCAGAATGGTGCGGCGTTAGAGATTTATGAAACGGTCTATCTTGATGATGGCGCACCTTGTGAGGTGAACATCGCCATTATTAATACGCAGTTGCTGCAGCTCAGACAAAATACCGAAAGGCCATAACGGATAACCCAGTATTCACTGGGCCATCCGCATATCATTACTTCTCTTCAGGCAGGAACAGCTCTAACAGAGAGTTCAGGAACAGCTTCCCTTTCTCCGTGATTTGCCAGTGTTCAGCAGTTTCATCCACGTAACCGGCGGCAATCGCCTGGTCTATCTGTGGTCGAATCTCCTGCTCATCCAGCCCGGTGTAGCGGCGGAAATCGGCGCGCGGTGCCGCTTCCAGCAAGCGGAATCGGTTCATGAAGAATTCAAACGCTTTATCTTCGTTCTCGACGTCGTGCTGTTTATCGAGGTAGTTACCCTTCATAAATCCGCGTGGATGGCGGGTTTTCACCGTGCGCACAATCCGGCCGTCTGGCTGGGTGAGTTTGCCATGAGCGCCACAGCCAATGCCGAGGTAGTCACCGAAACGCCAATAGTTGAGATTGTGTTCGCAGCGATAGCCCGGTTTGGCGTAAGCCGAGGTTTCATACTGCTGATAGCCCGCGGCGCTCAGCAACTGATGACCTTGCTCAAAGATGTCCCACAGCGCATCGTCATCGGGCAGTTTCGGCGGACGCGAGCCAAATAGCGTGTTGGGTTCAATGGTCAGCTGATACCACGACAGATGTGGCGGATTGAGCGCAATTGCCTGGCGCAAATCGTCCAGCGCCTCTTCCAGAGACTGATCCGGCAAGCCGTGCATCAGGTCGAGGTTGAAACTGCGCAGGCCCAGCCCGGCCGCCAGGTGCGCCGCGCGGACCGCTTCCTCTGGTCCGTGAATACGACCCAGACGCTCCAGCTTCTGTGGGCTAAAACTTTGCACGCCAATCGAAATACGGTTGATGCCGGCTTTCTGGTAGCCGCTGAAACGGTCCGCTTCAACGGTGCCCGGATTGGCTTCCATGGTGATTTCTGCATCGGCTGCTAACGGCAGGCGCGCACGCACGCCATCCATTAGCATCTGCATCGCATTGCTGCTCAGCAGGCTCGGTGTACCGCCACCAATAAAAATGGTGCGCACTTCACGTCCGGCGGTGAGCGGCAAATCCTGTTCGAGATCGCTAAGCAGGTGCTGCACATACTCGATGTGCGGCACCTCGCCTTTTAACGCGTGAGAGTTGAAATCACAGTATGGACACTTCTGCACACACCACGGAATGTGGATGTAGAGGCTTAACGGAGGTAACTCAGGCATTGCGCATCGCTTCCAACAACAGCGTCAATGCTTTGCCACGATGAGAAACGGCACGCTTCTCATCTTTCGTCAGCTCACCGGCGGTTTTGCCCAGTTCCGGCACGTAGAAAATCGGGTCATAGCCGAAGCCGCCTTCACCGGCCGCCGCACGGGTAATCTCGCCCGCCCAGCTACCGTGAAACACCAGCGGCGTCGGATCCGCCGCGTGGCGCACATATACCAGCACGCAATGAAACTGCGCCTGACGTTGGCCATCTGGCACATTTTCCAGCGCGACCAGCAGCTTTTCCAGGTTCTGCTGATCGCTGGCGTCGAGGCCGGCGTAGCGTGCAGAGTAGATGCCCGGCGCACCGCCGAGTGCATCCACCGCCAGACCGGAGTCATCGGCAATCGCAGGCAGGCCAGTAATCTGCGCCGCATGGCGTGCTTTGAGGATGGCATTTTCAATGAAGGTCAGGCCGGTTTCTTCCGCTGACTCCACGCCCAACTCGGTTTGCGCCACGATATCCAGGCCAAAAGCCGCTAACAAATCGGCCAGTTCACGAACTTTGCCCGGATTACCGGTGGCGAGTACAACTTTTTGCATAACAGTTCCAGATTAACGAATTACAGCAGGTACCAAAGGCCTGGGAACAGGTCCATGCCGAGGAAATTCAGCGCGTACAGCACCAGAATCACAATCATGGCAGAGAAATCGATGCCGCCCATAGCAGGCAGAATGCGGCGAATCGGTGCCATCAGCGGCTCGGTCAACTGAATTAGAACGTAATCAATCGGGCCGCGACCCTGGCTGATCCAGCTCATCAGTGAACGGATGATGATGACCCAGAACACCAGATATCCGGCAGATTTTACTAATGACAACAAGCCCACCAGCAGGTTAGTCGGGTCAACGGAGAACACCCCGACCTGAATCAGTAGCAGCACCGGATATTTAAGCGTAGTCAGGACAAACGCCAACACCAGTGAGGCGGTATCAATCGGGCCCAGCGCCGGTAACACGCGGCGCAGCGGCTTAATGATTGGCTGTGTAATCTTCACCACAAACTGTGACAGCGGGTTATAGAAGTCACAGCGTGACCACTGCATCCAGATACGCAGCAGCAGTACCATCACGTACAGGTCGATCAGCGTTTTGACTAAAAACGTCATTGTTAACATGAGGTTCCTCAATTATTGTTGTGAAGGTCGCGCATAATCCCGCGCGCCAAAAACGGCGGTTCCAATGCGCACCATGGTGCTGCCAGCGGCGATTGCCGCATCCATGTCGTCGCTCATTCCCAGAGAAAGCGTATCGACGTCAGGGTAATCCTGTTTGAGGGCGTGAAACGCGCTCGCCATCTGCTGGCAGACGGCCAACTGACGATCATAGTCTGATTCTGGTGCCGGAATTGCCATCAATCCCCGCAAGCGCAAATGCGGCAGTGCCGCGATCTGCTGAGCCAGCTCTGAAACGGCCTCCAGCATGATGCCAGATTTGCTGTTCTCGTCACTGATATTTACCTGAATTAACACGTTAAGCGGTGGCAGTGCTGCCGGACGCTGGTCGTTAAGACGCTGTGCAATACGCAGGCGGTCAACGGTGTGGCACCAGGCAAAGTTTTCCGCCACCAGGCGACTCTTATTGGATTGTAGCGGCCCGATAAAGTGCCATTGCAGATCAGGATGTGCGGCCAGCTCAGCCACTTTTTCAACCCCCTCCTGCACGTAATTTTCACCGAAGGCGAGCTGCCCGGCAGCGATAGCATCTGCGACGGCGCTCGCAGGTTTGGTTTTGCTCACTGCAAGCAGGGTAATTTCTTCTGGCGCGCGACCGCAACGTGCGGCAGCGGCGGCGATGCGCTCACGCACTTGCTGTAAGTTGTGCTCAATGGAAGTCATAGTCAGGAGAAGTTAAATGGATTTGGATGAAGTAGTGGCCCTTAGTGTAAAGCATAACGCCGCCGATCTGCACCTTTGCAGCGGACATTTGCCTCACTGGCGACGACAAGGCGTACTGGAGCCGATTCCCCAGCAGGGCGAACTGGCTGCTGACTGGCTGGAGGCGTTTATCGAGCAGTGGATGAGTGGTGTGCAACAAGAAGAGTTGGAAGAGAACGGACACGTCGATTTCGCCATCACCCTACAAAGCGGCGTGCGACTGCGTGCCAATATCTTTATGCAGCGGCAGGGCTTATCGCTGGCTCTGCGTTTGATTGCCAGCCGTGCGCCCAATCTACACAGCCTGCAGCTTCCTGAGGTGGTGCAGCAACTGCTGCAGTTGGAAGAAGGGCTGATTTTAATTACCGGCGCCACCGGAAGCGGCAAATCCACTACGCTTGCGGCGATGGTGGATGCCCTTAACCGCGAACAAGCGCGACACATCATCACGCTGGAAGACCCGATTGAGTTTGTGCATCACAGCCAACGCTCACTGATTCAGCAACGGGAAGTCGGCACGCACACCGCCTCGTTTCAAAAGGCGTTGAAAGCGGCGCTGCGTGAAGACCCGGATGTGATTCTGTTAGGGGAGTTGCGCGACAGTGAAACGATTCGTCTGGCGCTGACCGCTGCTGAGACCGGGCATCTGGTGTTGGCAACCTTGCATACGCGCGGAGCGACACAGGCGGTGGATCGTCTTGTTGATGTGTTTCCTGCAGAAGAGAAGAATCTGGTGCGTACCCAACTGGCGGGGAGCCTGAAAGCGGTACTGGCGCAGCGACTGGTGCCAGCCATCGAGGGCGGACGAATAGGGCTATTTGAGGTGTTGGTGGCGACGCCTGCGGTGGTGAATTTGATTCGTGAAGGGAAGATGCATCAGCTACCCGGCGTGCTGCAAACCGGCGCGCAATCGGGTATGCAGACTTTTGCGCAAAGCGAACAGGAACGGCGGCAGTCGGGACTAATTTAGATGGGATGGTCGCCATGAATGGCGTAATGCCGCTCAATTAAGCATTAATTTGCATATGTATGCAGGTGCGCATGAATGCGCACCCTACGTAAAACGCGCCAATGCATTGTAGGGTGCGCATTTATGCGCACTGAGTCCATTAATGCGTACCGAGTTTTGGCTCAGTGCGTATCGAACCAATCTTCCAGAATAATCACTGCTGATTGTGAATCTACCTGACCTTTTTGCAGGGCACGAAAACCGCCACGTTCAAACAGGTCGGCGCGGGCTTCAACGGTGCTCAGCCGCTCGTCCTGCAGTTCAACGCGCACACCGAAGCGGCCATGCAATCGATTTGCGAACTTACGTGCGCGCACCGTCAACGGCTGTTCGGTGCCATCCATATTCAGCGGTAAACCCACCACCACATAATCTGGCTGCCACTCTTTCAGCAGTTTCTCGATCAGGTTCCAGTCTGGTGTGCCATCCTGCGCTTTAAGCGCCGTCAACGCGCGTGCGGTGCCGGTTAGCTGCTGGCCCACGGCAACACCGATGCTTTTGGTGCCAAAATCAAATCCCAGCAGAGTTTCACTGGCCATCAGGCGTGTCCTGCATCGCTGGTCATATTGTGGATATCCACACCCATGCTGCGCGCGGCTTCACGCCAGCGTTCGGCAATCGGCGTCTGGAACAGAATGTTGCTGTTAGCAGGCGTGGTCAGCCAGGCATTTTCCAGCAGCTCGTTTTCCAGTTGATCCTTCTCCCATGCACAGTATCCCAACGCCACCAGCACGTTGTCTGGCTGCGATGAAGTTCCTATGGCTTCCAGCACATCACGCGATGTGGTGATCACGGTGTTATCGGAAATACGGATGCTGGAGGAGTAAACTTTCTGGGCAGAGTGCAGGATAAAGCCACGATCTTCCGCCAGCGGACCACCGGAAAATACCGGCTTGTCCAGTTTGATGGCAGGATCGCGATCGGTCGCGCTGATTTTGAGCTTCTTCAGGATGCCTTCGACAGTCAGATTTTCCATCGGCTTATTCACAATCAAGCCCATGGCACCGTCCTCATTGTGCTCGCAGATATACACCACCGAGCGTTTGAAGAGCGGATCCTGCAGCGACGGCATCGCAATCAAAAAATGGTGCTGTAAATTCATTATCACTCGTATACCAAAAATAACCGGCGTAGCCGCAGCCACGTCGGTTTTGGGTTCTCACGACGCTTACACGCCGTTGACATCAGCCCAAACGTTTCTCGATGGCATCCATCAGCATGCCCGTGATCGAAATTGGGAAAGCCGCTTCGATTTCACGCACGCAGGTTGGGCTGGTAACGTTAACTTCGGTGAGTTTATCACCAATGATGTCCAGTCCGACAAAAATCAGCCCTTTGGCTTTCAAGGTGGGGCCGACACGACGGGCAATTTCCCAGTCGCTGTCACTTAATGGGCGCGCTTCACCACGGCCACCCGCAGCAAGGTTACCACGGGTTTCGCCGCCCTGCGGAATACGCGCCAGGCAATATGGCACCGGTTCGCCATCCACTACCAACACACGCTTATCGCCGTCTTTAATGGCAGGCAGATAGTTCTGCGCCATGCAGAAGTTCTGGCCGTGGTTGGTTAGGGTTTCGGTGATCACACCAAAGTTAGGATCGTCCTGCTTCACGCGGAAGATTGATGCGCCGCCCATGCCATCTAATGGCTTGAGGATCACATCACCGTGCTCCTGCCAGAAAGCGCGCAGCTGCTCTTTATTGCGCGTGACCAGCGTATCAGGCGTCAGATCGGCAAACCAGGCGGTATAGAGCTTCTCGTTACAGTCACGCAGGCTCTGCGGTTTGTTGACGATCAGCGTACCTTGCTCTTCCGCACGTTCCAGTAAGTAGGTTGCATAGATGAATTCGGTGTCGAACGGCGGATCTTTACGCATCAGTACCACGTTCAGGTCAGCCAGCGGGATCACCTGCTCGCTGCCAAACTCGTACCATTTGTCATAGTTATGCTCGACGCTCAGCAGACGCGTGCGGGCATAGGTCACACCGCCACGCAGGGAGAGATCGCCCATCTCCATGTAATGAATTTCGTAACCACGGCGCTGTGCTTCCAGCAACATGGCGAAGCTGGTGTCTTTTTTAATGTTAATGGACGAAATTGGGTCCATAACGATGCCAAGCTTAATCATTATTCTCTCCTAAAAGGGGGACTGCCCGTCATACTTCAAGCCGCAGGTGCGTTGGCTGCTTTCATTCACCCGAATCACTGACTCAGTTAGCGATTCAGGACTCTCTCGTTTGCCGCCTTCCCGCAACATGGATTATTTAGGGCAGCCAATTAAATTAAATTATCGCTTAACCAAGGTCGCCAAACCTCACCTGAAGTGCCGTAATCGCGGTGAGAGCCGTGGTTTCGGTGCGCAGCACGCGCGGACCGAGCAGGATATCGGTGAAACCCTGCTGAGCGGTCATGGCAATTTCATCAGCGGACAAGCCGCCTTCTGGCCCAATCAGCAGACGAACACGCTCCACAGGTTGCGGCAGCGTGTTAATGCTGTGGCTGGCACGCGGATGCAGATTCAGCTTCAGACCGCTGTCTTCCTCGGCGCACCACGCCTCTAATGTCATCGCTTCGCGGATTTCTGGCACACGATTACGACCGCACTGCTCACAGGCGGCAATCGCGATTTTCTGCCATTGCTGAATCTTTTTCGCCAGCCGTTCGGCATCCAGCTTTACGCCGCAGCGCTCAGAAAACAAGGGTGTAATCACGTTCACACCGAGTTCGATCGATTTCTGGATGGTGAATTCCATTTTCTCACCGCGCGACATCACCTGTCCGAGGTGTAAATGTAGTGGAGATTCACGGTCATCAGGCTGACTGGCAAGGATGTTTACTTTTACACGCTTTTTATCCGCTTGGGTGATTTCAGCGCGAAAAGTCAGATTACTGCCATCAAACAGCTCAATTTGTTGACCGGCGGTCATGCGCAGCACGCGCCCGACGTGGTTGGCGGCGTCTTCGTCGAGGAAGACTTCGCTGTTAACTTCAAGAGATTCGGGATGATAAATGCGAGGTATACGCATGCGGTTCCTGCCAGCGTTATGCCGTGTCATTGGACACGGCGCAATCGGAAAAAAAGCTAGTGTAGGGTAGCGCTTTTAGCGCTGGCAAGCCTGTTGTACATAGGGGTTGTGATTTCCCTGTACCTGCGCAATGCGGTTATCGCGTTCGCACTCCCACTTTGTCACTGGGTACTGCTTGTTCCAGGCGGTGAACAGCTGCGTTTGCTGGCGTGATAAACGCAGCTGATACTGGTCACGCATATAGAAGTAGGTTCGGGCGATGGCGCCGCGTGCGCGCTCCGGCGGCTGCGCCAGCTTCTGTTTAAAATCGATCTTCATTGAGCACTGACCATATTGCGGGTCGCCGCCGTTCCACTGGCTGTACTGGAAGTTATTGCGATCGCCATTCACTTCGCCAATCGCCGGTTGCAGGTTATGTAAATCGCTTTCGATGCGGCGGTAATCGGCATCTTTACTGCAGTTTTTGCGCCCGCCGTTTTGCCAGCACTGGCGCTGATGGCCAAACTCCCACGCCGGCATCACATGTTCCCACTCAATGCGATCGGCGCGGTTGGCATTTTTGCGCACGTTGTAGCCGCAGCTGCTGAGATCGGGCACGCCTTTCTTGCCATGCCAGTTGATTTTACAGCCGCAGTAAAAATCAGCCGGGGCATCCGTATTGATCTGCGCGGCGACGACTTTGGCCTGCTGGAAGTTGTTCTGATGGTAGTTGGAGAAACTCAGGCTGAATGCACTGATGGGCGCGACTAATAAAGAGAGTAACAACAGCGTTTTGCGAGACATATTCCAAAAATTAACCTGGTGCAGAAAAAGGCGGCAGGGTAACAGAATGGCAGGGGAGGGGATATCAGATTTGCGGACTAACGTGCTGTAAATTCACCGGGTTGCAGTAATGTACCGCACTGCACGCAACGATATTCGCTCTCACCGCGCAGCACGCGGTTATGACGACGCACCGTGAGCTGATGTTGCTGGCAGCCACAGCGATAGGGGAAGGTGTTACTGCGCACTGAGGCGATTTCAAACTTGTGTGTGCGGCGTGCCGGCACACCGAGCACGCTCTCCATCATCCATTTCCACTCTTTGCCGTGCGGGGGCACGCGACCAAAGGTTTTCCACACCAACAGGTGCGCCAGTTCGTGTGGCACCACTTCATCGATAAAAGGCTGCTGATTTTCCAGCAATAAAACCGGGTTGAGACGGATTTCCCATTTCTCCAGCCAGGCGGTGCCCGCCGCGGTTCCGCGCTGCTGATAAACCAGCTTTGGCTCGTCATAGTGACGTTCCAGTTTTTCATTGGCAAGCTGCAAAAAGTGGCGCAGTGAGCGCATCACGGCTTGCTGGAGCGCGATGGGGAGGCGAGGTGTTTTCATGTTGGGGAGGATAAGGGGTTGTCATCGTCGAATCAACTGAGCGCGATAAATCGCGCCGCTACAAATGCGTGCAATACCTGCCACGCCAGCGCTTTTCGGTCACCATAAATGGCGACCCTACGATAATGTTGAGCGGTTTTCGTGTGCCAAAAATGGCGATCCTGCGATGATGGTATGCGGTACTCGTAGGGTGCGCATTCATGCGCACTGGCACAAAAAAAAGGGCCGCCATCCGGCAGCCCTTTCTCAGCTCAATCAGCCTTATTTCTGGCCGATATCACGCAGTTTTTTACCTGACATCAGGTTACGCTCAATGTGCTCCAGCGACACACCTTTGGTTTCTGGAATCAGCGCCACGGTCAGCAGGATAAAGAACACGTTCAGGCCTGCATACACCCAGAAGGTCGGTGCATTACCCAGGGTGTTCAGCATGGTCAGGAAGGTGGCACCGACAATCATGTTCGCGATCCAGTTAGTCGCGGTAGAGACGGTGATACCAAAATCGCGGCCTTTCAGCGGCTGAATTTCAGAACACAGTACCCAGATCAGCGGGCCAGCAGACATCGCAAAACCAACGATGAACATCAGCAGCATCGCAACCGCGAAGTACTGTGCAGCAGCCGAGTTGATGCCGATGTGCAACATGGTCCCGAGGATGCCCATACCCGCAGCCATCACGATAAAGCCCAGCACCAGCGTTGGTTTACGACCCCAGCGATCCACCAGACCGATGGCGATAAAGGTGGCTAACACGTTCACCAGACCCACAATCACCGTGCCCCACATTTGCTGCGTGGTGTTGGCGAAGCCAGCAATCTCAAAGATTTTTGGCGCGTAGTACATGATGACGTTCATACCGGTGAACTGCTGCATCACCTGCAGCAATACGCCGAGGAACACCGCACGGCGGAAGTTGCCGTTGCTCTGGAACAGCTGCCAGCCAGACTGTTTGATCTTCAGGCTTTCACGAATTTCATCCAGCTCACGTTTGGCCTGCTCGCTGGTGTCACGCAAACGCGCTAATACGCGTTCTGCGCTGCGGAAATCGCCTTTCGCCGCCAGCCAGCGTGGGCTGTTGGGCAGGAAGAACACACCGACCAGCAGCAGAATCGCCGGGATGGTGATTACGCCCAGCATCCAGCGCCATGCGCCTGCATCGCTGAAGGCGGTATCAGACAGATAGGCCGCCAAAATACCGATGGTGATCATCAATTGGTACAGCGAAATCATGCTGCCACGAATTTTTTCTGGCGCGATTTCAGACAAGTACAGCGGTGCGGTGTAAGACGCGACGCCCACGGCCAGGCCGAGAACCACACGTGCTGCAATCAGCATCTCAGGATTCGTTGCCATGGCTGACCACAGCGAACCGATGACGAACAGGATGGCACCCGCCATCAGGCTCTTTTTACGACCCAGATGAGATGACATCCAGCCGCTACCCACAGCACCCACGGCGGCACCAAACATCATGGAACTTACAATCCACTCTTGCTGGTGCGCGGTGACGTTGAAATCTTTTGCGATGAAGGGCAGGGCACCAGCGATAACGCCGATATCCAGGCCAAACAGCAGGCCGGCCAGAGCCGCTAAGAAGCAGACAAACAAGGTCATCATCTTGTTCGATGTTCTGCTGTTATGAGTATTACCAGGCATAATGCCTCCGAAGTTTATCTATCATTGTTTTTATCAATGTTATGAAACCTGCCGACAGAAAAAAGTGAGAGCGATCACATCAGTGTAATCGGTTACACACGCTGAAACCCTGCAATTCAGCATTTTCCGCCTGAAATAGTTACGTAACCAGTAAGGTATAGCACCCTATAAGTTTCTGACATCACTCTAAATATCGGCTATCAGACGACGCTGAAAATAACGCATTTTAATAGGAATGACTACGCTGAAAAATCTCTAAATAACCGAAAATAAAAGAATTTCAAAATGTAATCGTTAACATAGTGTTGTAAATGGACGCAAAAAAAAAGCCCGCACAATGTACGGGCATCTCTTCAACCTCTCCCGTAGGAGAGGGAATATGCAGATTACAGGCCAGCCGCTTCGCGCAGTTGAGCAGCTTTATCAGTCTGCTCCCATGGGAAGTGTTCACGACCAAAGTGACCGTAAGCGGCAGTCTCTTTGTAGATTGGCTTCAGCAGATCCATCATCTGAATCAGACCGTATGGACGCAGGTCAAAGAACTCGCGCACCAGCAGGGTCAGCTGTTCGGTAGAGACTTTCTCAGTACCGAAGGTTTCCACCATGATGGAGGTCGGCTCAGCAACGCCAATGGCGTAAGACACCTGAATTTCGCAACGATCGGCCAGGCCTGCAGCAACGATATTTTTCGCGACATATCGCGCAGCGTAAGCGGCTGAACGGTCAACTTTCGATGGATCTTTACCTGAGAAAGCACCGCCACCGTGACGTGCCATACCGCCGTAGGTATCAACAATGATTTTACGACCAGTCAGACCGCAGTCACCCATTGGGCCACCGATAACGAAACGGCCAGTTGGGTTGATGTGGTACTTGGTGCTGGCGTTGACCCACTCAGCAGGCAGAACCGGCTTGATGATCTCTTCCATTACCGCTTCACGCAGATCGGCGGTGGTCACCTCTTCAGCGTGCTGAGTTGACAGCACCACGGCATCAATACCGACAATTTTGCCGCCATCGTACTGGAAGGTGATCTGGCTTTTCGCATCCGGGCGCAACCATGGCAGTGAGCCATTTTTACGCACTTCAGCCTGGCGCTGCACCAGACGGTGTGCGTAGGTTACTGGTGCTGGCATCAGCACATCGGTTTCGTTAGTCGCATAACCAAACATCAGGCCCTGGTCGCCTGCGCCCTGCTCCAGCGGATCGCTACGGTCAACACCCTGGTTGATGTCAGGAGACTGCTTACCAATTGCACTCAGTACTGCGCAAGAGTTCGCATCAAAGCCCATATCGGAATGGACATAACCGATTTCACGTACGGTATTACGGGTGATCTCTTCGATATCAACCCATGCGCTGGTGGTGATTTCACCGCCAACCAGCACCATACCGGTCTTCACGTAAGTTTCGCAGGCCACGCGTGCTTTCGGATCCTGTTCGAGGATCGCATCCAGCACTGCATCGGAAATTTGGTCTGCAATTTTATCAGGATGTCCTTCTGATACGGACTCAGATGTAAATAGGTGTTTAGCCATTCTGTTCTTTACCTTACAAATGGTTTGAATTCGACTGCATAGCGTAAGTGGACCAGGCCGACTCGACGCCCCTTCAGGCAAAGCCGCGAGCAGTAGGGAGTGTTGATATATGTCATCGACACCGCCTGGATGTTAACCAGTTTAGATGGAAAACCATCTGGACGGCTATTCTAGGTTACTCAGTGAGCACTTTTCCAGTGCTTTTTCAGATACCGCACGTTTACTCAAGCGCCTCAGTGGAATAAATTCCTGACACCTTCCACATATTCCAGACAAAGATTTTGCATTTTTACCTGTCAGGCTGTATAAAACGCCGCTGCTTCCCCAATCCAGTTCTGTTCTTTTCTCTCGTCGATGTTTTGTGTGTTGTGGTCATTATCCCGACACGAGCGCCGGCTAAGCTATTCCCACATTCCCGTTGCTGTGTTTCACTCGACATGCGTCTTGAAAATTCCTGGCTTTACGGCCGGTTTTTTACTGACGTCGGCGCAGTGTTTTACACTTAGAGTCAGCAACGTACTGGGTTACCCGATACCCGGAGTTCAGTAGGATGGGGAAATGTTTACCCGGAATGACCACAGCAAAACCCGGCAACTGTTTCATTTTTCAACGGAAAATTGAGGTTCGTGATGTCTGACGACATGAAGAATATCAAGGGTTCGTCAGCTGGCGAACAGGGTGTACTCCGCTCAATGCAGGAGGTGGCGATGAACGATCAGGAAGCGAGCAGAATGCTGCGTACCTACAATATTGCCTGGTGGGGTAATAACTATTATGACGTCAACGAGCTGGGGCACATCAGCGTGTGCCCCGATCCGGACCAACCGGAAGTGCGCGTTGATTTGGCGAAGCTGGTAAAAGAGCGCGAAGCCGATGGCCAGCGTTTGCCTGCGTTGTTCTGCTTCCCGCAGATCTTGCAGCACCGCCTGCGTTCGATTAACGCCGCTTTTAAACGCGCACGTGAATCTTACGGCTATAAAGGTGACTACTTCCTGGTTTACCCGATAAAGGTGAACCAGCATAAACGTGTTATCGAATCTCTGGTCAACTCGGGTGAGCCGCTGGGTCTGGAAGCCGGTTCTAAAGCCGAGCTGATGGCCGTGCTGGCGCACGCCGGTAAAACCCGTTCGGTGATCGTGTGTAACGGCTACAAAGACCGTGAATACATTCGTCTGGCGCTGATTGGTGAAAAGCTTGGTCACAAGGTTTATCTGGTGATCGAGAAGATGACTGAAGTGCGTCTGGTACTGGAAGAAGCCGAGCGCCTCAACGTAATCCCGCGCCTCGGTATCCGTGCTCGTCTGGCTTCGCAGGGTTCCGGTAAATGGCAGTCAAGCGGTGGCGAAAAGTCCAAATTTGGTCTGGCTGCCTCGCAGGTATTGCAGCTGGTGGACATTATGCGCAAAGCGGGCCGCCTCGACAGCCTGCAGTTACTGCATTTCCATCTTGGTTCGCAGATGTCGAACATTCGCGATATCGCCACCGGCGTACGTGAGTCGGCGCGTTTTTATGTCGAATTAGCCAAGCTGGGTGTCAACATCAAGTGTTTCGATGTCGGCGGCGGTTTAGGTGTCGATTACGAAGGCACACGCTCGCAGTCTGATTGCTCGGTCAACTATGGTCTGAACGAATACGCCAATAACGTCATTTGGGCAATTGGCGATGCCTGTGAAGAGCATGGTCTGGAGCATCCTACGGTAATCACTGAATCGGGCCGTGCGGTTACCGCGCACCACACCGTACTGGTTTCCAACATCATTGGTGTAGAGCGCAACGAATTCAGCACGCCTGTGGCGCCAGATGTGGATTCGCCGCGTCCGATTCAAAGTCTGTGGGATACCTGGCAGGAGATGCATGAGCCAAACGTGCGTCGCTCGCTGCGTGAATGGCTGCACGACAGCCAGATGGACTTGTTTGATATCCATACCGGTTACTCTTCCGGTACTTACGATTTGGGTCAGCGTGCCTGGGCAGAGCAGCTCTATCTCAGCATCTGCCACTATATCCAGCAGCATCTTGACCCCAGCAACCGTGCCCACCGTCCGATCATCGACGAGCTGCAGGAGCGTATGGCGGATAAGATTTACGTCAACTTCTCGCTGTTCCAGTCGATGCCGGATGCATGGGGTATCGACCAACTGTTCCCGGTACTGCCGCTGGAAGGACTGAATAAGATTCCTCAGCGTCGTGCCGTATTGCTCGATATTACCTGTGACTCGGATGGCACCATCGATCACTACGTGGATGGCGACGGTATTGCTACCACCATGCCGATGCCAGAGTACGACATCGATAACCCACCGATGCTTGGCTTCTTTATGGTGGGGGCATATCAGGAAATCCTCGGCAACATGCACAACCTGTTTGGTGATACCGAAGCGGTCGATGTGTTTGCTTTCCCTGACGGCAGCGTAGAAGTGCAGCTGTCGGATGAAGGCGATACGGTGGCCGATATGCTGCAGTATGTACAACTGAACCCGAACGATCTGATGACCCTGTTCCGCGATCAGGTGACGCAGCAAAAGGACATCGAAGAAGGTCTGCGTGCGCAGTTCCTTGAAGAGTTCGAAAGTGGGTTATATGGCTATACTTACCTTGAAGATGAGTAAGGTTTAATCCTCTCGAAACGGGCCCTTTTTAGGGCCCGTTTTATTTTCCTTCATTTAATTTTCTTATTGCCCTGATCTTTTATTTAAAATGTGACAAGCATCACCCTCAATAAATCTTAACCTGCCCGATTAAACACGCCTTTCAAATGCGTTTATATATCTCCTTCATTTTTTTAATAAAGAAAAAATGCCGCTGCGCTTTGGCGCACAATAACCCTGCTTTAACTACTGATTTCTGAGGGATTAGCCTGTCAAACTGTTATGTTTTCTTTGCTATGTATAATCAAAATTTAAACATTAAGATTTTAATAGTACCCTGGTGTAACTATATTTTCTGGCGCTTATTGGAACCATGCATTCTGAATGAAATAAAATGCATTTTAGGGTAAAAATAAAAAACAACTTCGTTGACTTCTTATAAATTGTTTAAAATCAATGAATTCATTATTTTTTGATATGTCAAGGAAGACCTTAACTTAAATTTTTCTAGGAATTATCTGATCGCTTTGTGAAACTAAAAGAAATTTACGTGAGTTATTGATAGCTTTTGTCTATTGAAGTTTCATCTTTGGTTCACTGAAATCTATTTTTCAAAGTGTAAGTTGTACGTTAGGCTTCAGTTAACGTGTTAAGTTTTATCGATGTTTCCCTTACTTCTTTCATGAGAAAACCTGACATTTCAGGCGTGTCAGCCAGTTGCGGAGGGGGAGGTGAAATGAGCGCTCAACCACAATACATTTTCTTGCTGGAACCTGTTCACAGTATATCCGGCGAGTTGATTGCGTGGGAGTTGTTAACACGTTTTGCAGATGATGCAGATATTAATAATAAACGTAACCCAAACAGGGATGCAGGGTTCTTCAGTCGGCTTCCTGCTGACGAAAAATGGCAGTTATTCCTCCACCAGATCGGAAAACTTATTCAGCTATACCAGAAAGGATTTCAGCAGGTCATTAGTGTCAATGTGGATAGAGATATCGTCGCCAGTATTTTCAAAGATACTGAAATACAAGAGAAACTGGCTCAACTAACGCTGATGCGTTTAGAGATATCCGCATTTTTCACCGCGCGATTTAACAGCGCCGATCTCCTGATATTAAAAGGTGTCGCGAAGGTGACATCCGCCCCTTTATGGCTTGATGACTTTGGTCCGGGTTATTCCAACCTGACCATGCTTGATAGCGGAATATTTGAAATCGTCAAGATTGACAAAGATTTTTTTTGGCAATTTGGCGACGGTCACATCTTTGACACGCTGCTCAACCACCTAAACGAATTATGCGATGGCGTCATCGTCGAGGGAGTTGAAAACCAGTCGCACATTGACCTGCTGGCACACAAGAAGATTTACGGCATGCAGGGCTATCACTGGAGTAGTGTCTATTTATCTGATTTGCTTGAAAAATCCTGAAGTGGCTCTGGTTCAGCCTATTTCATCGGGGAAGCAAAAATGTCTAAAAAAGGGTTTGTCGCATTCCAACTGATTTGTGCTCGCCCAATCGAAAATAAAGACGTTTTCCCTATTGTGCTGCTCAGAAATAAAAACAGTCCACTCTCCGGATGGAGGCTTAACTCGGCTCAGCGTGACTTCATCATCAGCCTGTATGAGGTCACCCCAGAGAAAAGGTGAATAATCGCATCGATTATTCGCTATTGAAGCCGGTATCCACGGATGCCGGGCGTTTTTATGGAATTTAATAACTGCGCGGGATTTCAATAACATGAATAATATCTCTATCACTCCTAAAGGTGGGACGGTTGACACAGTCGTCAATGGCAGCCAAGTCAATTTAACTGCGCCAAGCGTGGTTAAACTTCACCTTAATCAATCTGATATTAAGTCTTTCACACGCAATGGTAATGATTTAGTCGTCACCACAAAGTCTGGTGAAGTGGTTGTTATTCATAATTTTTACTCTGCCAATGGCGACAGCGATCTGGTCTTGCAGGACGATAAAGGCGCGCTGTGGTGGGTTGAGGATCCGGGCACAGAAGGTTTCCAGTACGTCAACATTGACACCACTGAAGGGCTGTTAGCCGAAAACACCACCAATGACGGCACTATCGCGGCCTTCGGTATCGGTGGTGCGGCGCTGGCGGGCTTGGGTGCCATGTTTGCTGGTTCTTCGGGCGGTGGAGGCGGAAATGCACCGGTCAATGATGGCAACACCGGTGGTGGCGATAACGGTGGTGGCAACAACGGTGGCGGAAATAATGGTGGTGGTAACAACGGCGGCGGGAATAACGGTGGGGGTGATACTACCGCTCCCGGCATCGCGACCAGCCTGGTGCTTACCGACAACGTGGGTACCATCCAGGGCGCCATTGTTAATGGCGTCACCACTGACGACAATACCCCAACCTTAAGTGGTACTGCTGAAGCAGGTGCCACCGTTAATATTTACGATGGCGGTACATTAATTGGTACAGCCGTTGTTGGCGCAAATGGCACCTGGAGCTTCACCTCTTCGGCGTTAGCTGATGGCCAGCACAGTTTCACCACTACCGTCACGGATGCTGCTGGTAATACCAGTGCAGCCAGCGATCCGATCACCTTTACCGTTGATACCATTGCGCCGGTAGCGGCAGCAGGGTTAACCGTCAGTGATGATGTCGGCGGCACACAAGATCCCTTAACTGCCGGTTCAACGACGGATGACAATACGCCAACGTTGAGTGGCACAGCAGAGCCTGGCACTTACGTCAGCGTGTATGACGGCACCACGCTGCTGGGTACGGCCACCGTGGGTGCCGATGGCACCTGGAGCTTTACCACACCGGCGTTAAGTAATGGCGCGCACAGCCTGACTGTCACCGTGACCGATGCGGCAGGCAACGTCAGCCCGGCAACCGATCCATTCAACTTCAGCGTGACGGCCGATTTGCCTCCCGCGACCACCACGCTGGAAATCACCGATGATACTGGCAGCACTTTGGTGCAACTGAGCAACGGAGCCTATACCCACGACAGCACACCTGTTCTCAGTGGCCTGGCGACCGCAGGCGCGGTGATTACCCTGTATGACGGAGATACCGTATTAGGTAGCGTGGTCGCTGGAGCGGATGGTCAGTGGGTGTTTACCCCTGGCGCACTGGCCGATGGTTCTCACGCCATTTATGCCAGCATCACGGATGCCTCAGGTACGACCCAATCCGCGACTATCACCATCAACATTGATACCGTCGCACCTGATGCGGCAAGCGATCTGCAACTCAGCAACGATGATGGCAGTACACTTGTGCCTGTTGCGGCGGGTGGCAGCACCAACGACAACACGCCGACACTAAGCGGCACCGCAGAGCCAGGCAGCGTGGTGACCATTCGTGATGGGGATACCGTGCTAGGTACTGTCACCGTGGGCAGTAACGGAAGCTGGCAATTCACCAGTCCAACCTTGACGGACGGGGACCACAGCCTCACTACGACCGTGACCGATCCAGCAGGTAATGTCAGCGCAACTTCCGATCCCATTACCTTCACCGTGGATACGGCGGTGCCTGCGGCTGTAACCGGCCTGAGCATAACGGATAACGTCGGTGATAGCACCGGTCCACTGGTAACTGGCGCGACCACCGATGACAGCACGCCAACACTGGCGGGACAGGCAGAGCCGGGCACGGTTATCAGTGTTTACGATGGTACAACCCTGCTAGGCACCGCGACCGTAGGTACTGATGGTGCCTGGAGCTTTACCACTGCGGCATTAAGCAATGGGGCGCATAGTCTGACAGTGACCGTCACTGATGCGGCGGGGAATGTCAGCGCGCCGACAGCGGCGTTCGAATTGAATGTCGACGCAGATCTACCGCCAGCGACCAGTTCCCTGGAGGTGACAGATGACACCGGCAGTACACTGGTGCAATTAGCGAATGGCGCTTTCACTCACGACAGCACGCCGACCTTAAGCGGACTGGCGGGTGCCAATAACATCATCACGCTGTATAACGGCGATATTGTGTTGGGAAGCACCACTGCTGATGCCAATGGCCAGTGGCAGTTTGACACCTCTACGCTTCCAGACGGTACCTATGCGTTTCGCGCTACCGCGACGGACGCAACGGGCAACACTACTGATTCCATCACTATCACCGTTACCATTGATACAACGGGTCCCGCTGCTGCAACAGACCTGCAATTGACCAATGACGAGGGTAATTCGCCAGTAAACGTGGTGGCGGGTAGTGCCACTAATGACGCTACACCAGTGCTGAGCGGCACAGCAGAACCGGGCAGCACGGTCACCATTTTGGATGGCACAACTGTGCTGGGTACGGCTACCGTAGGAGAGGATGGCAGCTGGAGTTTCACTGCACCATCCCTTACCGATGGCAGCCATAGCCTGACCACCACTGTGACCGATCCGGCTGGCAACACTGGCCCAGCCTCAAATCCCTTCACCTTCACCGTTGATACTCAGACTCCGGCTGCGGCGGGTGACCTCCAACTCAGTAACAACAGTGGCACGACCGTTGAGCCGATTGCATCTGGCGGCACGACCAATGTGGCCACGCCGGTACTGAGTGGTACAGCAGAGCCGGGTAGCACGGTGACCATCTCGGATGGCACCAATGTGCTGGGCACTGTCACTGTGGGAGCGAATGGCAGTTGGAGCTTCACCTCTCCAACATTAGATGACGGCACTCATAGTCTGACGACGACGGTCACTGACCCCGCAGGTAACACGGGTCCCGCTTCGACGCCGATCACTTTCGAAGTGGATACTACAGCCCCAGATGCGGTAAATGATTTGATCGTGGCGGACGATGCCGGCGATGTTCAGGATCAGTTGGTCTCAGGGGATACCACCGATGACAACACGCCAACGCTGAGCGGTACGGCTGAGGCAGGAGCACTGATTAATATTTACGACGGCAGCGTACTGCTGGGTAATGTCACAGTGAATCAGGATGGTAGTTGGTCATTCACAACGCCAGCACTCAATAACGGTCAACATACTTTTACGGTAACCGTGACCGATGCGGCGGGGAATGTCAGCACAGCGACCGCTGATTTTGTGCTGAATATTGAAGCCGGTCTGCCGCCCGCGACCACGACGTTACAAATCACCGACGACAACGGTAACACGCTGGTTCAACTGGCAAATGGTGCCAGCACCAATGATACTTCGCCGATCCTCAGTGGGCTCGCTCAGGCCGGGGCGGTCATCACACTGTTTGATGGCACCACGTCTTTAGGCACGGTTGTCGCAGATAGCAATGGGCAGTGGAGCTTCCCAACCACAGGCCTGACTGAAGGGCAACACACCTTCTACGCCAGTATTACTGATGTGACAGGCAACACCACCAACTCTCCGTCTATCACTATTACGGTTGACACCGGTGTGCCTGACGCCGCATCGGGCGTTCAACTCAGCAATGATGCGGGCAGCACGCCAGTGCCGATTGCCGCAGGTGGCGTCACCAATGACAGCAGCCCACTGCTGAGTGGCTCAGGCGAGCCTGGGGCAACCGTTAGCGTGTATGACGGCACTACATTGCTGGGCACGGCTACGGTAGGCAGTAACGGTAACTGGAGCTTCAGTACTCCGGCGTTGGGTGAGGGTAACCACAGCTTGATCACCACGTAACCGATGCAGCCGGTAACGTGAGCCCGCCATCTGATGTCATCGCTTTCAGCGTGGATACCGTGGCACCCGCGGCGTCCAGCGTTGAAGTCGGCGCAGCATCTGGCGCTCTGACCTCTGGCGCGACCACTGATGACAACACCCTGGATCTCAGCGGTCAGTCTGAAGCCAATGCGGTGATCCGCGTTTATGACGGCACCGTATTGTTGGGAACGGCGGTTGCCAATGCCGACGGTGCATGGAGCTTCAGCACGGCGGCACTCACCAATGGCAATCACAGCCTAACGGTCACCGCTACCGATACGGCGGGCAATCTTGGTCCTGCCACTTCACCGTTTGTGGTCAATGTCGAAGCCGACTTGCCAGCCGCCACCCTGACTCTGGAGGTGACGGATGACAGTGGCAGTACCTTGGTTGCACTGGCCAGTGGTGACAGCACGCAAGATACCACGCCAGTACTGAGTGGCCTGGCGATACCTGATGCCATCGTGACGCTTTATGACGGTAGTACCGTATTGGGCACTGTGATTGCGGACGGCACTGGGCAGTGGAGTTTCACACCGACTGCACTGCCGGATGGTGCGCATGCCTTCCAGTCTAGCTTTAATGATGCAGGTGGTGATGCAGTGCTTTCACCGGTCATCACCATCACTATTGATACCGTTGCACCGGCACCTGCTGGGGGGATTGGACTGACAAATGATGATGGCCAGACCATCCCTGCGGGTGGCTCAACCAATGATACCAGCCCAACACTGAGCGGCAGCGCAGAACCGGGCAGCACCGTTACCGTCTCGGATGGCACGACGGTACTGGGCACCACAACAGCGGATCAGGATGGTAACTGGAACTTCACCACACCGCCGCTCACTGATGGCGATCACAATATCACCACCACCGTGACCGACCCGGCTGGCAACACCAGCCCAGCGTCTGACCCGATTGCGGTGACCGTGGATACTCAGCCACCAGCGGCTCCAGGCAATGTGCAGTTGAGTAACAACGAGAGCGGCACGCCGGTTCCAATTACCAACGGCGCGACCAATGACACCACGCCAGTGTTGACCGGTACAGGTGAGCCAGGCAGCACCGTTATCGTTTCTGATAACGGCACACCATTGGGCACAGCTACGGTGGGCACAGATGGCACCTGGAGCTTCACGCCAACCCTGGATGCAGGCGACCACAGCCTGACTGCCACGGTCACGGACCCAGCAGGCAACGTCAGCAATCCTTCTGCGCCAATCGTGGTGACAGTGGATACCACCGCACCGGCAGCACCAAGTACTGTGATCATCAGCAACGATCAAAGTGGAACGCCAGTACCTATTACCAACGGCACCACCAACGACACGACGCCCGTGCTGAGCGGTTCGGCTGAACCGGGCAGTACCGTGACCGTTTCCGACGGCACAACCGTTTTAGGCTCTGTCAGCGTAGGTTCTGATGGCAACTGGAGTTACACCACACCGGCGCTGAGTGAGGGCGACCATACTCTGAATGCCACAGTGACCGATGCAGCAGGTAACAGCAGCACCACCGCGACCTCCGTCACCATTGTTGTTGATGTCACGCCACCTGCCGTTGCCACAGGCGTCACTGTCAGCAATGATGCCGGCACGGCCATCAACTCCGGCGGTGCGACCAATGACGCCACACCTGTGATCAGTGGCAGCGCGACGGCGGGCAGCACCGTAAACATTTATAACGGTACTGAGTTGCTGGGCACCGCTACCGTGGGTGACGGCGGCACCTGGACCTTTACCCCAACCACGGGGCTGGGCGAAGGTCAGCACAGCATCACTGCTACCGTGGTCGATCCTGCGGGCAACACCAGCGCGCCGACGACTCCGGTTATTGTTAACATCGATCTCACTCCTCCAGCCGCCGCTGGCGAACTGGTACTGAGCAATGACAGCAGTGGAACAGCGGTGCCGATCACCAATGGCATCACCAATGACACTACGCCGGTATTAAGCGGTACAGCTGAGCAGGGGAGTCTTGTCACCATCACCGATACCGTTGACGGGGTCGAGACGATTATTGGTTCAGCAACCGTGGGCGCAGATGGTAGCTGGACATTTACGCCACCAGAGCCACTGGAGGCTGGTGCTCACAGCTTAACCACCACGGTCACCGATCCTGCGGGCAATACCGGGGACGTGTCCGATCCGGTCAACTTCACCGTTGATTTGACACCACCGGATGCTGCGGGCGATGTCGTACTCAACAACAATAATGGCTCTGCGCTGGTTCAGATTCTGGACGGTGGCGCAACCAACGACACGACGCCGGTGCTGAGCGGTACTGCGCCTGAAGGCAGCGTTATCACCGTTTATGACGGCGACAATGTGCTGGGTACGGTAGTGGTGGATGCCAGCGGAGAGTGGAGTTACACCACCACCGCGCTGAGCCAGGGTGACCATAGTCTGAGTGCGACGGTGACCGATCCGGCGGGCAACGTCAGCGATCCGTCTGCAGCTATCGGCTTCACGGTGGATACCGTAGCACCAGCAGCCGCGACCGAATTGCAACTGGCGAATAACGCGAGTAACCCGATCGCGACAGGCGGTGCCACCAATGACACTACACCGACCTTAACCGGTACGGCCGAAGCGGGCAGCACTGTGACCGTCACCGATACCGTTAACGGAGTCGTTACCACGCTCGGCACAGCCACTGTTGATGGTGACGGTCGCTGGACATTTACACCGACCGACGCATTACCTGCGGGTGAACATAGCCTGGCAGCGACAGTGACCGACCCGGCAGGCAACAGCAGCACTGCGTCCAGCCCAATCAACTTCACAGTGGATTTGACTGCACCAGGCGAAGCTTCTGAACTGCAGCTGAGCAACAATCAGGGGAGCACCCCTGTTGATGTGGCGTTGGGCGGCTCAACCAATGACAGCACGCCAGTGTTCAGCGGTATCGCAGAGGCGGGCAGTGTGGTGACCATCACAGATACCGTCAATGGCACAGCGACGGTGCTGGGGTCAGTGACAGCGGATGCCGATGGCAACTGGAGCTTCACTTCTCCTGCTCTCGCGGCTGGCGATCATAGCCTGACCACCACCGTTACCGATCCTGCGGGTAACGTAAGCGATCCATCTGATGCCTTCACCTTCACAGTTGATCTCACACCGCCAGCGCAAGCAGGCGAGGTGTCGTTGGCCACGGATGGTGGCACGGCGATTACCGGTGGCTTCACCAATGACAGCACACCAGTGCTCAGCGGTACAGCTGAAGTGGGCAGTGTCGTCACGGTACGAGACGGCACAACCGTGTTGGGCAGCTTTGTTGTAGACGACAGTGGCGAATGGAGTTACACCACGCCAACCCTGAGTGAAAGCAGCCACAGCCTGACAGCCACCGTCACGGATGCAGCAGGTAACAGCAGCGATCCGTCTACGCCAATTGTGTTCACGGTGGATACGACACCGCCAGCCGCCGCAACAGGGCTGGTGATCAGCAACGACAGTAGCGGTACACCTGTTGCCATCACCAACGGCATCACCAACGACAATACGCCAGTGTTGACGGGTACGGCTGAAGCGGGCAGCACCGTGACCATTTTGGATGCGGACGGTGAGCTGGGCACCGCGGTGGTGGGTGATGACGGCACCTGGACCTTCACTTCACCACAACTGGCAGATGGCACTTATAATCTGACCACCACCGTGACCGATGCGGCAGGCAATATCGGGCCTGTCTCTTCACCGGTCACCATTACCGTGCTGGCTACGCCACCAGTGGATGCCACCAACTTGCAGCTCATCAATAATGAGGGCAGCTCGGCGGCGGCTATTGCCAATGGTGGGGTGACCAATGATGCCACACCAGTATTGACTGGTACGGCAACGGGCGGCAGCTATGTCACCATCTATGATGGTGGGCAGCCGCTGGGTACGGCGATTGTAGGCTCGAACGGCAACTGGAGCTTCAACGTACCGACATTGAGCGATACCGCGCCGCACACGCTGACCACAGTGGTCACTGATGCCGCAGGAAATCAGAGCCCTGGCACCGGTGACAGCTTCACTGTCAGCATTGATGTGACACCGCCTGCAGATGTCACTGAGCTGGTGATTGCCAACGATGCCGGCGTGGCGCTGACTGGCCCAACCAATGACACCACGCCATTGTTGAGTGGTAATGCTGAACCAGGCGGCTTGGTCACGATCTATGATGGTGACACGGCTATCGCTTCGGTTGTGGCAGATGCCACCACGGGGGACTGGAGCTATAACTTCGCCGATATGCCGTTGACCGAAGGGGCTCATACGCTCAGCGCAACAGCTACCGATGCAGCAGGTAACGTGAGTGGTGCCGGTAACACGGTGACAGTGAACGTTGATCTGACTCCGCCGGCGGCTTCCAACCTGGTGGTCACCAACGATAATGGCAACAACGATATCGTGATTGGCAATAATGGTGTCACCAATGACACCACGCCAGTGTTGAGTGGTACGGCGGAGCCAGGCAGTACCGTCACGATTTATGACGGTACGACGCCACTTACCACGGTTCAAACCGATCCTGACACCGGAGCATGGAGTTACACCGCTGACTTTGCATCAGGCACTTCCCATGCATTGAGTGTGCAGGTCACAGATGCGGCCGGTAACACCGGACCAGCATCTGATGTGGTGAACATCACCATCTCTACGGTTGCCCCGGATGCGGTGGTTGATCTCACAGTGAGTAACAACAATGGCAGCACGTTAGTTACGATTCCGGAAAACGGTTCAACCAATGACACCACGCCAGAGTTGAACGGGACCTCCAATGTGATTGGTGGCATCATCACCATTACGGCTGTTTCTGGAGGCGTGACGGAAGTGCTCGGCACCGCCACCGTGGGTGCGGATGGGAACTGGAGCTTCACCACCGATACCTTGTCAGCGGGCGATTACAGCATCAGCGTGACCGTCACCGATGCGGCGGGCAACGTCAGCCTTGCGTCCAACGTGGTCGACTTTACTGTGGATGTGACGCCACCGGCAGCGGCAAGCAACTTGCAGTTCAGTAATGACAACAATGGCACAGGCGCACCAGAAGCGATTGCAGCAGGCACGCCGACCAACGACACCACGCCGTTGTTAACCGGTGATGCAACCGACGCACCGGATGGTTCAGTGGTGACCATCTCGGAAAACGGCACCGTATTGGGCACAGCAACGGTTACCGATGGTGCCTGGAGCTTTAGTTCCCCAACGCTGGGCGATGGATCACACACCTTTAGTGTCACGGTGACCGATCCTGCGGGTAACGTGAGTCTCAATAATCCGACCATCACGGTTGAGATCGACACTCAGGCGCCTCCTGCTGCAACCGAGGTCACTGTCACCAACGATCTGGACAGCACCACGCCAGTGGTTATCCCGAACGGCGGCCTGACCAATGACAACACGCCAGTTCTGACAGGTTCAGTAGAAGAAGGTAATACCGTCAGCGTTTCTATCAATGGCGGTACCCCGGAAGCTGCCACGCTGAATGGCGATGGCACCTGGACTTACACGCCTTCAGCGTTGCTGGATGGAACCTATACCTTCAGTGTGGTGGTGACGGATGCCGCGGGTAACGTCAGTCCAGCTGTGACCACTGTGGTTGAAATCGATGCCACTCCGCCTGCGGATGCGACCGATGTCATCTTTACTAATGACAACGGCACCACACCACTCACCACTGGAGGGGTCACTTTCACCAGTGACAGCACGCCAGTGATTTCGGGTAACGCGACGGCGGGCACCATTGTCAATATTTATGACAACGACGAGTTAATCGGCACCACTACCGTGGGTAGCGATGGCGCGTGGAGCTTTATTCCGACCACTGCTCTATCCGATGATCCACACAGCATTACGGCAAGAGTGGTGGATGCGGCAGGTAACCTCAGTGAACCGACAACGCCAGTGGTGTTTACTGTCGATACTGTGGCACCTGAAGCGGCAACGGTGTTGATTACTAATAACAATGTCACGCCAAATACCACCGTGGCGGATGGTGGATCCACCAACGACACAACCCCGCTGTTGTCAGGTTCTGGCGCTGAAGAAGGTAATATCGTCAGCGTTTACGATACCAACCAGCAGTTGTTGGGTTCCGCTGTGGTGTTGGAGGATGGTAGCTGGAGCATTCAACTGCCTGCGCTCTCTCCAGTTGAACATACGTTAACTGTCACCGTAACGGATGAGATTGGTAACAGCGCCAGCACCACCGTGGGTATCACCATCGACACTACGGCACCTGAACCGGTTGCCGATGTGACGATTGAAAGCGATGTCGTACCCACAACCCCAGTCACGGTGGCAAACGGTGGTTCCACCAATGACACCACGCCAACCATCAGTGGTACGGCGGAGCCGGGCAGTACGGTCACGCTCACCAATACGGTTACAGGGCTGGTATTTGGTACGGCTCAGGCCGATCCAGATACGGGGGTATGGACCTTCACACCAACCACCGCACTGACAGATGGCACGACTTATTCGTTGAGCATCACGGCAACGGATGCGGCGGGCAACGTCAGTGTCGGATCTAACGTCAGCTTCACCATTGATACCGATGCACCAACGTTGGGCGCATATACCGTCAGCAACAACAACGGCGCAACGCCGGTGACGATTGCCAGCGGTAGCCTGACCAACGACGATACGCCAGTACTGCGTGGCACGGGTGAGACTGGGGCGATCATTACTATCACGGATACCACCACGAACGGCACCGTAACATTGGGCACCGCGATTGTGGCAGACAATGGCCAGTGGCGCTTCGTTACCGATACGCTGTCTCAGGGGCAGCATACGTTTACCGTTACCGCCACGGATGCGGCGGGCAACGTCACCACCAGTCCAACCAACACTGTCATTAATGTTGATACTACTGCGCCAGTCCTGTCCGGTGTTGCACTCTACGATGATTCCACTGGGATTCAGGTCCCTATTGTGCTCGGCCTGACAACAGATAACACGCCTGTTGTCAGCGGTACGGTGGATTCGGCAAGTATTATTTCAGTCTATGACGGCAGTACCTTGCTGGGCACGGTCACCGTTACAGCTGCAGGCACCTGGAGCTTCACCACACCGAACGCCTTGTCAAATACCACACACAGCATCACTGTGACCGCCACTGATGCAGCTGGTAATGTCAGTGCGGTGACCGGACCGATCAGTCTGGAGGTCACCGGTGCGCTGCCAACCACGGATGAGCTGCTGCAAATTACTGATGACAGCGGTGCAACCTTAGTAGAGGTGACCAATAACAGTTACACCAAGGACGAAACACCTATCCTGAGCGGTTCAGCTGCAGTGGGTGATGTCATCGTCATTTATGATGGTGGAACTGAAATAGGCCGCATCACTGTTACTAACTTAGATGGGAGCTGGAACTACCAGCCAACACTGACTGAAGCCACGCACACCGTTAACGTTGAAGTACAAACGCTGACTGGAACGGTTTTAGACACGTCTAATACTATTACCTTCACTGTAGATGCGACACCGCCTGTTGCTGTGACCGATCTGGTCGTTAACAACAACAGTACCGGCACTAACGTCCCGGTTACTTCCGGCTCAACCAACGACAATACCCCTGTATTGACCGGTACAGCCGAAGCAGCGGGTGATGTCGTGTCCGTTTATGACGGCACGACGTTACTTGGGACGGCCATCGCAGGTACAGGAGGGGCGTGGACGTTCACCACTCCAACCCTCACCAGTGGTGCTCACTCCTTTAGCGTCACGGTCACAGATCTCGCGGGGAATGTCAGTGCGAATTCCACTGCGATACCTATCACCATCGATACTATCGCGCCAGCGGCAGCCACCCTGGTAGTAACCAATGACGATGCTAACCCTGATCTGACTGTGCCAAATGGTGGCAGCACTAACGACACCACTCCTGTTCTAAGTGGTACGGCAGAAGCGGGCGCGTTGATTCGTATCTACCAAAACAACGTTGAGGTGGGTTCAACGGTTGCAACGGGCGGAAACTGGAGTTACACCTCTGCGTTGCTGGCGGAAGGCACCTATAACTTCACCGTCAGAGCAACCGATGCGGCCGGTAACACCAGCGTGGCTTCCAGCACAGCAACGGTTGTCATTGATACCACCGCGCCAACTGGCCTGACGGCGAGTGCCAGCAACAACAACGGCACAACGCCAGTGGCGATCGCTAACGGCGGAACCACCAACGACAGCACCCCAGCCCTGAGCGGTTCCGCGGAGCCGGGCAGTGTGGTGACCATCAGTGAAGGCGCAACGGTACTGGGTTCCGTCACCACCGCAGCAAATGGTACCTGGAGCTTCGTCACGGGCTCCTTGGGTGACGGCCTGCATACCCTGACCATCACCGCGACCGATGCGGCGGGTAACACGGGTACAGCAGCAACAGTGGCCTTCACCGTCAACACGGCGGCACCGACCACACCAACGCTGGTGGTGACCAACGATGTCACCTCGGCTGTTGTCGCCAACAACGGTGCCACTAACGACAACACGCCTACCCTGTCGGGTACGGCGACGGCTGGCAACATTATCACCATCTACGATGGCACCACGGTGCTGGGTTCCACCACGGCAGTGGCGGGGAACACATGGAGCTTTACCTCTCCAACCCTGAGTAACGGTAGCCATACCTTCACCATCAAAGCCACTGATACGCTAGGCAACGCGACGGCACAGGTGGGCAACACCACGGTCACCATCGACACTGTGGCGCCTGTCGCTTCGACGCTGGTGATTGCCAACGATAACGGCACTAACCCAGTGACGGTGACCAATGGCGGTTCTACCAACGACACCACACCACGCCTGAGCGGTGTGGTGAGCGCGGCGGAAGCGGGCGATATTGTTCGTGTGTACGACAACATCAGCGGCACTGCGGTATTGGTCGGATCGGCGGTGGTGCAGGCAGATGGTAGCTGGAGCACCAACAGTTCGGTGCTGGCGCAAGGCACCCATCCGCTGAGCGTCACGGTCACGGATGCTGCCGGTAACGTCAGCGGTTCCACTACTGCCAGCGTGATTATCGATACCACAGCCCCTGCTGTTCAGTTGACCAATACCGTCAACAACAACGGCACCACGGCGGTGACCATCGCCAACAATGGCAGCACCAACGACACCACGCCAGCACTGAGCGGTACGGCAGAAGCGGGCAGTGTGGTTGTCGTCAGTGAGGGTGGGGTGGCATTGGGATCGGTGGTGGCAGGCGCCAACGGCACCTGGAGTATTACCACCAGTGCGTTGCAGGATGGCACCCATACCCTGACTGTCACGGCAACGGATGCCGCAGGCAACGTGGGCACGGCGACCAATACCATTACCTTCACCGTATCCACCGCGACAGTGGCTGCGCCAACGCTGGTAGTCAACAACGACGCCAACAATACGCTGACGCCAGTCGCCAATAATGGTTCGACCAACGACAGCACCCCAACCCTGACGGGTACGGCGACCGCTGGCAACGTCATCACCATTTACGATGGCACCACGGTGCTGGGTTCCACCACCGCAGTGGCGGGCAACACCTGGAGCTTTACGTCACCGACGCTGAGCAATGGTAGTCATTCACTGAGCGTGACAGCCACCAACGCGGCGGGGACAGTAAGCTCTGCGGTCAGTTCAAACGTGTTGATTGATACCGTGGCCCCGGTTAGCTCAACGCTGGTGATTGCTAACGACAACGGCACCACGCCGGTGACGGTAGCGAACGGCGGTTCCACCAACGACACCACGCCACGTCTCAGCGGTGTGGTGAGCGCGGCGGAAGCGGGCGATATTGTCCGGGTGTACGACAACATCAGCGGCACTGCGGTATTGGTCGGATCGGCGGTGGTGCAGGCAGATGGTAGCTGGAGCACCAACAGTTCCGTGCTGGCGACGGGTACCCATCCGTTAAGCGTCACGGTCACTGACGCCGCAGGTAACGTCAGCGGCACGACCAGTGGAAGTGTCATCATTGACACCACCGCGCCAACCGGTCTGACGGTAGCCGCAGCCAACAACAACGGCAGCACACCAGTGACGATTGCCAATGGTGGCACCACCAACGACAACACCCCAGCGCTGAGCGGTAATGCTGAGGCTGGCAGTCTGGTGATTATCCGTGAAAACGGCACGGCGATTGGTTCGGTTGTCACCGCGGCAAACGGTACCTGGAGCATAACACTGGGTACACTTACTGACGCCACCCACACCCTCAGTGTGACGGCGACGGATGCTGCGGGCAACGTGGGTGCGGCTTCAACCTTCACCCTGACCGTGTCTACCGCCGCGACAACAACACCAACGTTGGTGGTCAACAACGACGCCAACAGCACGCTGACGCCAGTCGCTAACAATGGCACCACCAACGACAGCACCCCAACCCTGACGGGTACGGCGACCGCTGGCAACATCATCACCATTTACGACGGCAGTACGGTGCTGGGATCCACCACGGCAGTGGCGGGCAACACCTGGAGCTTTACGTCACCGACGCTGAGCAACGGCAGCCATTCACTGAGCGTCACGGCCACCAATGCGGCGGGTACGGTGAGTTCTCCGGTGGCATCAACGGTGATTATCGATACCGTGGCTCCGGTTAACTCAACGCTGGTGATTGCCAACGACAACGGCACCACTCCGGTGACGGTGGCGAACGGCGGTTCCACCAACGACACCACGCCACGCTTGAGCGGTGTGGTGAGCGCGGCGGAAGCGGGCGATATTGTCAGGGTTTACGACAATATCAGTGGCAGTGCAGTGCTGGTGGGTTCAGCAGTGGTGCAGGCAGATGGTAGCTGGAGCACCAACAGTTCGGTGCTGGCGCAAGGTACGCATCCGCTGAGCGTGACGGTGACGGATGCCGCCGGCAACGTCAGTGGCTCTACCAGCGCGAGTGTCATCATTGACACCACCGCGCCAACCGGGCTGACGGTAGCGGCGGCCAACAACAACGGCAGTACCCCGGTAACCATTGCCAACGGCGGTTCGACCAACGACAACACACCAGCGCTGAGCGGTACGGCAGAAGCGGGTAGTGTGGTGATCGTCCGTGAAAATGGTGTGGCGATTGGATCGACCACGGCCACTGCTGGCGGTACCTGGAGCCTGACGCTGGGCTCGCAGTCTGATGGCGTGCATAACTACAGCGTCACGGCGACGGATGCAGCGGGTAACGTGGGTACGGCATCAACCATCGCGTTGACCATTGATACCGGTACACCAGCAGCAGCCACTGGCTTGACGGTCACTAACAATGACGTCACGCCTAACGTGACGGTCGCTAATGGCGGTTCAACCAACGACAACACGCCAGTGTTGAGCGGTTCGGCGGAAGCCAATGCGATTGTGACGGTATACGACGGCACGACGGTGTTGGGTTCAACTACCGCCAACGGCAGCGGCGCATGGAGCTTCACATCACCGGTATTGACCAACGGCAGCCATCCACTGAGCGTGACGGTGAAAGATGCGGCGGGCAACACCAGCCCGGCCTCTGGCACCTATACAGTGGTGGTGGATACGGTTGCGCCAGTGGCCTCAACATTGGTGATCACCAACGACAATACCGGTGTGGTAGTGGCGAACGGTGGTTCAACCAATGACACCACACCGACGCTAAGTGGTACGGTCAGTGCGGCGGAAGCGGGTAGCCGAGTCAGCATTTATGACAACGGTAGTCTGTTGGGCACCGCGATTGTGCAGGCCAACGGAACCTGGACCTACACCACCGTGACACTGGGTACGGGAACGCATCCTATCAGCGTCACCGTCACGGATGCAGCAGGTAACGTCAGCGGCACCACTTCAGCTTCTGTCGTCATTGACACCACGGCTCCGGCGGCGGTCACGCTGGTTGCCAACAACAACAATGGCAGCGCGAACGTAGTCATACCGAACAATGGTTCGACCAATGACAACACGCCACTGTTGACCGGTACTGGGGAAGTCGGTGCACGTGTTAGCGTGTATGACGGCACAACCCTGTTGGGTACCACCACAGTAGGAAGCGGCGGCACCTGGAGCTTCACCACTTCGACACTGACTGACGGGACACATACGCTCAATGTGCGTCAGACCGATGCGGCGGGTAACACCAGTGCTAACGTATCTACCATCCTGACGGTGGATACCGTGGCACCTGCGGCGAGTACGCTCACCATCACCGATGATGCTGGCACCACGCCAGTGACGTTGGCGAACGGTGCGTACACCCGAGATACCACACCAACGCTGAGCGGTACGGCACAGGCAGGCGCGATTGTGACTATCCTGGATGGCGCAACCATTCTCGGATCGGTCACTGCTGGTACCGGGGGAGCGTGGACCTTCACCACCGCAGCCTTGACCAACGGTGCGCATACGTTGAGCACCACCGTGACGGATGCGGCAGGAAACGTCAGTACGGGTAACACCACGGCAACAGTGAACGTTGATACGGTCGCTCCGGTTGCGGTAACTAATCTGGCGATTAACGCAGCGGGTACCACCGTCACGGGTAGCGGTGAAGTGGGTGATACCGTTACCGTCCGTGATGCCAGTGGTAACTCGCTGGGTACCGCGACTGTGGGGGCGGCAGGAACCTGGTCTGTGACCTTAAGCACGGCGCAAACCACCGGTGCCTCGCTGTCGGTTATCCAGACGGACCGTGCAGGCAACGTGTCGCCTTCGGCATCGTTGACCGGGGCTATCCGCATTGTTGCAACCAACGACACCAACGAAGTGGACTACAGCACGACCAATGCCACAGTAAGCAACGGAACCACCAGTGTTTCACACACAGCTCTGGCTAACGTTGGGTTGGGTACGATTTTGAATGCTAGCGTGTTGTCGAATGGTAACGCCTATGTGTTCAGCGTGGGCACTGACGATACACGTACCATTACACTCAATGGTTCTGTAAGTGGTATCAGTCTGATCTCTACTTACTCACTCTACCTGTATGAGCAACAAACCAATGGTACTTGGTTGCTGATCAATACTCGTAGCAGCTATCTGTCTACAGGCCTGATTTCGCTGGGTACGCAAACCGGTGCCAACGTGACCTATACCAACCTGGGCACAGGTACTTATGCGGTGGTGATTGGTTCTAACGTCAGCGTGAGTCTGTTGCCAACCACCACTATCAGCACGGTGTCGGATTACACCACGATGGCGGTGACCGTAGCGGCAACGGTTACTGGCAATCTGCTGACCAATGACACCAGTTCTGTGGCGGGCACGGTTCCAACCGGCACGTTGGTGACAACGGTATCGGGTAGTGCAGTCAGCACCACGGGTAACACAGTGATCAATACCACTTACGGTACTTTGACCATTGATTCGCACGGTGACTACACCTACACACTGAAGGCAGGTCTGAATATTGATACCTTGCCAACAGCCGATACGTTTACCTACTCGGTAAGGGATGCGAGTGGTGCCGTCACCTCAGCCACCTTAACCGTTACATTACATAACGGTGCGGTAACGTCTCTCACAGTGAACAGCCTGTTTGCTGAGACAACCACGGCAGAGCACGATGCCAGCGGCAGTATCTACAGCGATTCCAGCACTACCCATACCGGAACCTTGAGTATTACTAATGAACATGGTGATACCACCACCGTGAGCAGTACCGGTTCTACTCTGGTAGCGGGCGACTACGGTACGTTGAGTATTGCGGCCAACGGTAGCTATACCTACACCCTGACTGCGGGTCTGGATGCGCAGACCATCACGCATAAAGAGGTGTTTACCTACAGCCTGGCGGCAACCAACGGCACCATTACCACCAACACCTTCACCATCGAGCTGCACCCAACCATTACAGGAACGGCGGGCGCTGATACGCTGACGGGCAGTGCCTACGACGACACCATCACCACCGGTGCCGGCGCAGACACTCTGGTGTATCACCTGTTGGCAACCGCAGATGCCACTGGCGGTAACGGTCACGACACCTGGACCGACTTTAATGTTGCGCAAGGCGACAAAATTGATGTCAGTAACTTGCTAATTGGTTGGAATGATTCCACAAGTAATATTAATGATTTCGTGAAAGTGGATCATACTTCAGATGGCAACACCGTGCTCTCGATTGACCGTGATGGGACAGGTACGGCGTACAGCAGTACTCAACTGGTTACGCTGGAAGGCGTGAACGTTTCACTGGAGGAGTTGCTGCAACAACCGCACCAAAACACCACGGTTTAATAAGACCGGTGACAGGAAGCAGGGAAGCAGTATGGGCGCAGGGATGCGCCCCTTTCTCTTTTTTGACTGGTGGATTATCGATGGATTTGATGCAATCAGGCACTACTACGCGCCGTTATTCTAAGCTCAGCGTCTTCTGTGCTGGCATCGCTTTATTTCATTGTTCTCAACTTATGGCTGCCAGTGACGCGATCACCGCAGCAGGCACAATAACTTCAGCAGGCCTGGCGCAACAGCAGCAGGACTTGCCCTCATTAACCGGCGAAGTGGCTGAACCCGCGTTGGCCCACGTCCCGGACTCCCTCACCATTAACCAGGCCGTTCAGCGTGCCATTCAATGGCATCCCGATATCGCAGAAGCGGTCGGCAAAATGCTGGAACAGGCAAATCAGGTGGATGTGGCCAAAGCCAAATACTATCCGCAGATTAGCGGGGGGATGAACAACGGCTACACCAACGCCTATACCGAAAAGGGCTTCAGCCCATCATTTGTATTGTCGGTGTCGCAGATGCTGTACGACTTCGGCAAAGTCAGCAGTTCAGTGCGTTCCGCTGAAGCGGGTGTCGCGATGGAACAAGCCAACGTGCTGGTGAGTATTGATACGGTGGCACATGACACCGCCTCTGCGCTGGTGGAAGTGCAGGGGTATCAGCAGTTGGTCAAGATTGCTCAACAGCAATTGGATGCGCTGAGTAAGATTGGCGATCTGGCGCGTCAGCGTAACGATGAAGGCGCTGCCTCACTCTCTGATGCCACGCAAACCGATGCGCGTATCGAAGGGGCGCGCACTACGCTGATCCAGTATCAAGCCAACCTTGACCGCTGGCGTGCCACGCTGGCGACCTATCTTGGCTGGCCGCTGGTTAAAAAAGTGAATGATGATTTCCCGGTCAACCTGACGCGCGCCTGCGCGGTGGGCAAAGCCGATGACAAACTTAACCCTACCGTGTTGTCCGCGTGGGCGCAGGCCAACCAGGCGCAAGCCAAGCTGGATAACGCCAACGCGCAGAATTTGCCGACCATCTCACTGGAACCGCAGGTCACGCACTATCTTAATGACCACTATTCCGGCAGTGAAACCCTGGATCGCACCCAGTATCAGGCGTTCGTGAAAGTGGAGATGCCGATTTATCAGGGTGGGGGGATCACCGCAGCCCGTGACGCGGCGGCCAACGCCTTACAGGCGGCAAATGCAGCCGTTAACTCGGCCCGCTTAAAAGCGCGCCAGCAGCTGAGTGAATCACAAAGTGCCGCGCTGAGTCTGTCGCAGAGCCTGGCAATCATGGGGCGGCAACAGACGTTGGGTGAGAAAACGCAGCAACTGTATCAGGACCAGTATCTGCAACTCGGCACGCGTCCGCTGCTGGACGTGCTTAACGCCGAGCAGGAAGTGTTTCAGACGCGCTTCACCCTGCAGCAAACCATTAGCCAGTTACGATCGTTGCAACTCGACTGCTTATACAGCACCGGGCATATCCGCTCGGCCTTCGCGTTGAATAATCAGCGGATCCAGAATGTGGAGATCCAGCCATGACACAATTACAAATTCCTGATGCTCCCAACGGTGATGCCAATAGCGCCACAGGGGGCAACGTTCCTTTGCACGGCTGGGCCACTGCCATCATTTTGATTGCTGCCCATTATCGCTTGCCTTGTTCACCGGGCATGATCATGGCGGCAGCCGAATGGCAGGGTAAGCAAACGCGTGATAAAGCACTGCGTCATCTGGCGCGTCAGGCGGGCTTGTCGCTGCAACTGTACGACGATAATAAGTGGGAAATCACCAGTTGGCGCTTGCCGCTGGCGGTAGAGCTGTCCGATGGGCAGGTTGGGGTCATCACCAGTTTCGATGGTGAGGATGAGGTGCGCGTGCACTTTGCCGGGGACGAACAACCGGCGCCCGTCGCGCTGGAAACGCTTTTACCGGAGATCCGCTTTGCGGCGGCGCTGCGCCCGGTGACGGCAGCAAAAGACAGCCGGGTTGATCGCTATCTGGCGACGGTGAAACCGAACTGGCTGATGAAGCTGGTGCTGCGGGATATGCGGCCTTACACCCACGTCATGCTGGCTTCGTTTTTGATTAACCTGATGGCGCTGGTCGGCATTGTGTTCTCGATGCAGGTGTATGACCGCGTCATTCCGGCGCAATCTTACCCGACGCTGTATGTGCTCTACATTGGCGTGATCATCTCCGTGGTGTTCACCTATGTGCTGCGCGTCGGACGCGATCACGTGACGGACCTGCTGGGGAAACGTGCGGATATGCGCGTCTCCGATCGGGTGTTTGGCCATGCTTTGCGCTTGCGTAACAGCGCGGTGCCTCGCTCCACCGGGACGTTCATCTCACAACTGCGCGAGTTAGAGTCGATCCGCGAGATGGTGACCTCCACCACCGTTTCCGCGATTGTCGATATGCCGTTCTTCCTGCTGTTCCTGCTGGTGATGGCGATTATTGCACCGCAGCTGGCATGGATCGCCCCCGTTGCGGTGGTGATGATGGTACTGCCAGGACTGTTTGCGCAGAAAAAGCTGGCGAAACTGGCGCAACAGGCGATGAAAGAGTCAACGTTGCGCAATGCGGTGCTGGTAGAGAGCGTGCAGGGGCTGGAAGATATCAAACTAATGCAGGCAGAAGACCGCTTCCTGCAGCAGTGGAACAGCTATATCCGCATTACGGCGCAGTCCGGCGTGGAGATGCGTAAGGTGATGCATTCGCTGATCACCTGGGGCGTGACGGTACAAGGCCTGGTTTATGCCAGCGTGATCGTGGTGGGTGCGCCGATGGTCATTAATGGTGACATCTCGACGGGTGCGATTGTGGCGGCGTCGCTGCTCTCCTCACGAATGATTGCGCCGATGGCGACATTGTGCGGCGTGCTGGCGCGCTGGCAGCAGGTCAAAGCGGCAAAAATCGGTCTGGATGCATTGATGAATTTGCCGGTGGAAAACAGCAAAGACGAGACGCGTATTCACTGCCCGGTGCTGTTCGGTCACTACCAGTTCAACGATGCGATGTTCCGTTACTACACCGATTCCCTCACCGTTGCGTTACGCATCAAAAGCCTGACCATCAAACCGGGTGAACGTATTGCGGTATTAGGGCGCAATGGGTCGGGTAAATCGACGCTGCTGCAAGCCATGGTCGGCGGCATGGATTTAGTCGCAGGTGAGTTGCGTCTGGATAACCTCAGTCTGCCGCATATCGATTTGGCCGATGTGCGTCGTAACGTGGGCCTGCTGACGCAAAACGCGCGTCTGTTCCACGGCACATTGCGTGAAAACCTTACCTTGGGCGCGGCGCATGCCACCGATGACGCTATTTTTGGCGCACTGACGGTGAGTGGCGGGGCCGATTTTATTCGTCGTCTGCCGCTGGGGTTGGATCATCCGATTATGGAAGGTGGGGTGGGGCTGTCGGGTGGTCAGCGACAATCACTGCTGCTGGCGCGTATGTTGCTGCGCGACCCCAATATCATCCTGTTGGATGAGCCGACCGCTGCGCTGGACGATCATACCGAGAAAGAGTTTATTGAGCGTCTGGGTGCCTGGCTGAATGGACGCACTCTGGTGGTGGCGACACACCGTGCGGCGATCCTCGCGCTGGTGGATCGAGTACTGGTGTTGAAAGACGGACAGCTGGTGATGGACAGCCCTAAAGAGAATGCGTTACCTGCGCCGCGTGCTGGCGGTAACAATCAGCCGGAGGCGCAATCATGATGAAGCAACTTCCTGGCAAACTGCGGCTGGTGACGGCGGCGGAAGTCGATTCCTCTGACGATCTGTTGGGGGAGCTGAAATCGGAAACCCACTACACCGGCGCGGTGCGTTTGATCACCATCAGTACTGTTCTGATGCTGGTGGCACTGGTGTGGGCATGGTTTGGCGTGCTGGATGAAGTTTCTACCGGCACCGGCAAGGTTATCCCTAGCTCGCGTGATCAGGTTATCCAGTCCCTTGAAGGCGGCATCCTGACCGAACTGTATGTGCACGAAGGGGACCGGGTGAAAGCCGGACAGGTGGTGGCCCGGCTTGATGCTACGCGTTCTGAATCTAACGTGGGTGAAAGTGCGGCGCGCTATCGTGCAGCACTGGCGGCCGCTGCGCGACTCAGTGCCGAGGTGAACGATCAGAAACTCGTTTTCCCCGCTGAGTTGGATAAGTACCCGGATCTGATCGCCTCAGAAACCCGCTTGTATAAAACCCGCCGCGCCCAGCTCACAGATGCCACGGCGCAGTTTAATCAATCGTTGGCCTTGGCCAACAAAGAACTGGCCATCACCCAGCGACTGGCGAAAACCGGTGCAGCCAGTAGTGTCGAAGTGCTGCGTTTGCAACGTGACAAGTCAGATCTGGAGCTGAAGCTGACCGATATGCGCTCGCAATACTACGTGCAGGCGCGTGAGGAGTTGGCGAAAGCCAGTGCCGAAGCCGACAGCCTGGCGCAGACCATCAGAGGGCGTGAGGACACGGTGACGCGCTCAACGATTCGTGCGCCGATGAATGGCATTGTGAAAAACATCAAAGTTTCCACCGTAGGCGGGGTGATCCCACCAAACGGTGAATTGATGAATATCGTGCCGTTGAATGACCGACTGCTGATTGAGGCGCGCCTGTCACCGCGTGACATCGCCTTTATCCATCCTGGCCAGCGTGCGGTGGTGAAGATCTCGGCGTATGACTATGCCATTTACGGCGGATTGAACGGCGTGGTGGAGAGCATTTCACCGGATACCATTCAGGATGAAGTGAAACCGGAAATCTACTACTACCGTGTGTATATCCGCACTGATAACGACTATGTGCAGAACAAAGCCGGTAAACGCTTCGCGATCAGTCCGGGGATGGTTTCTACGGTGGATATCAAAACCGGTGAGAAGACCATTATGGATTATCTGATCAAACCGTTTAACAAAGCCAAAGAGGCGATGCGCGAACGGTAATCGCTGTGAGTCGCACATGATTAAGCCGCAGTTTGTTATGGAAACAGCGGCTTTTTTTATGCTTAAAGTTTATGAGATATAAGTTGTTTTTATGTTTAAGTCAGAAAGTAAGGACGATGCACAACTACAGATAAGGCGCGTTATTGACTGTTTTATGGGGGGCATGGGTTACGTAATGAGATGAGCTTATTCTTCGAACTTTTTGGGTGAATTTTAAACATCTCTACACGTATTCTAAGGTCGTGGCAGGCAGGGTTTCATTTATTGGAAGCTTTTTGAAATCTTTTGAAAATTTTAGAGCATTTAAGAGAGAAGTGCTGTGGGTTTGGCTTATTTGTACGATTTAATTTATTTAAATTAGCAATTAACGTCATTTTTAACTGATGTTAGATTGAAAATTAACCACTCGCATACTAAGGATTCAATAAGAATATGCTTAAAATTCTTGTGCCGTCTATTACTGTATGTTACATAGAGTGTCGAATTTCTATCCCTTGCTCACTCCAGATTTTTCCGTGAGCGCCGTAGTGCCAAATAATAAAAAGAGCAGACTTCACTACCCCTTTAGCGGACGCTTTTGCTCACGCTTTGACTTGTCACGCAGCGTGATAAAACCGTCTGGTTACTGATTGAGATAGAAAAGAAACGTTAATACAACTCGTCGTGATGCTTTTAGTGATTTAAAAGCGTGGCGATAGCATTTGCTACAACACCCATGCAAAGGAACTGACATGACCCAGGTGGTAATTCAGGAGCAACAACGCGGCGTTATTGAGCCGGAGTTAATTGAATCCGTACGTCAAACGCTAGCGGAACAAGGTGCCGCGCTGCAAAATCTTGCGCAGCAGTTGGATAGCCAGCAATACCAGAATGCTCTGCACCTGATCATGAACTGCAAAGGTCATGTGATCCTGTCCGGGATGGGCAAATCGGGCCATGTTGGACGCAAAATGTCTGCCACCCTGGCTTCAACGGGCACACCCAGCTTCTTTATTCATCCTGCTGAAGCCTTCCATGGCGACCTCGGCATGATCACGCCTTATGATCTGCTCATCCTGATCTCTGCCAGTGGCGAAACCGACGAAATTCTCAAGCTGGTGCCTTCGCTCAAGAATTTTGGCAACCGCATTGTGGCGATTACCAATAAAGGTGACTCCACGCTGGCTAAAAATGCGGATGCGGTGCTGGAACTCAACATGACGAGTGAAAGCTGCCCGAACAATCTCGCACCTACCACATCCACGACCTTAACGATGGCGATTGGTGATGCGCTGGCGATTGCCATGATTCACCAACGTAAATTCATGCCTGATGACTTCGCTCGCTATCACCCCGGGGGTTCGCTGGGACGCCGTCTTTTGACGCGCGTAGTGGATGTGATGCAACGCGATGTACCAACAGTGAAAACGGATGCGCCATTCAAAATTGTCATTCAGCGTATCACCAGTGGCTGTCAGGGCATGGTGGTGGTCGAAGATGCGACAGGAAATCTGGCAGGCATCATCACGGATGGCGATTTACGCCGTTTTATGGAAAAAGAGGATGAGTTAGGCACAGCCACTGCCGAACAAATGATGACGCGTGAGCCTCTGACTTTGCCAGAAGAGACCATGATTTTCGAAGCTGAAGAAAAGATGCAAAAGCATCGTGTTTCTTCGCTTTTAGTGACTGATAAAACAAATAAAATTACCGGGCTAGTGCGAATTTTCGACTAACCGAATATCACTGGGTGTGTCGCGCGGTGAGCCGCAAGTCGTACCTCAATATGTGCCTGAGCACCCAAATAAAAAATTTGATGATAGTTCCATGTTGATGAAAGTGAAGTCCGCCGCATCTACGATGCGTACGCGTTTTTCTGCTGTTTCGCTGGCGGAAGTCCAGAAGCACCTGGCGAAAATTATCATTCTATTGCCGATGGCGCTGTTGCTGATCTACCTCGTGATCTTCAGCCAGCCACGCTATATGAGTGAATCTAAAGTCGCGATCAAACGTTCGGATGACCTGAACAGTAGTAGCCTCAATGTCGGTTTACTGTTGGGGGCATCAAACACCAGTTCAGCAGAAGATGCGCTCTATCTGAAAGAGTACATCAACTCGCCAGATATGCTGGCAGCGCTGGATAAACAACTAAATTTCCATGAGGCCTTTAGCCATAGTGGGCTGGATTTTCTGAATCATCTTGGTAAAGACGAGACGGTTGAACGCTTCCTGCAATATTACCTCAGCCGCATCAGTGTTTCTTACGATGACAAAACCGGTTTGCTCGATATTCAAACTCAGGGTTTCACGCCCGAATTTGCACTGAAATTTAACCAGGCAGTGCTGAAAGAGTCCGAGCGTTTTATCAATGAAATGTCACACCGTATCGCGCGTGATCAGCTCACCTTTGCTGAAGAAGAAATGCAGAAAGCGCGTACTCGCCTGAACGCCAGTAAGGCTGACCTGCTTGCCTATCAGAACAGCAATAACATGCTGGACCCAGAAGCACAGGCACTGGCCGCCACGACCTTGATTAACACGCTGGTTGGGCAAAAGATCCAGATGGAAGCGGATCTGCGTAACCTGCTGACCTATCTACGTGATGACGCGCCGCAGGTGGTGAGTGCGCAAAACGCCATTAAATCCCTGCAAGCCCAGATTGACGATGAAAAGGGCAAAGTCACCGCACCGCAAGGCCACAAGTTGAACCGTATGGCGGTGGATTTCGAAGAGATTAAATCGAAAGTCGAGTTTGATACCGAGCTGTACAAGCTGGCGCTGACTTCGATTGAGAAAACCCGCGTGGAAGCGGCACGCAAGCTGAAAGTATTGTCGGTGATTAGCTCACCGCAGCAGCCGCAGGAATCCACTTTCCCTAATACACCGTATTTGATCGCCTGCTGGTTGCTGGTGTGCTGCTTACTGTTCGGCACCTTGAAACTGCTGCTGGCTGTTATTGAAGATCACCGGGATTAATAGAGTTTGTCATGAAATTATTAAAGTCACTTTTACTGATTGCTGCGTGGCAGGCTGCCTCTGCTAACGCTGCGCTGGATATTAATGCCGATCCCAATCTGACGGGCGCGGCTCCATTGCCAACGTTCCTGACAGGCCAACAAAACCAGACGCAAAACAACAGCGGTTTTGATAACACGCCACCACCGGCGGCACCCGTTGCGATGAGCCGCATGTTCGGCGCGCAGCTGTTTAACGGCACCAGTGCCGATAGCGGCGCCACCGTCGGCTTCAACCCTGGCTACGTGCTTAATCCTGGTGACAGCATTCAGGTGCGTTTGTGGGGGGCTTTCACTTTCGATGGTGCGTTACAGGTTGATCCGAAAGGCAATATCTTCCTGCCCAATGTTGGTCCGGTGCAGGTGGCAGGTGTCAGCAACAGCCAGCTTAATGCGCTGATTACCACCAAGGTAAAGCAGGTGTATCAGGCTAACGTCAGTGTGTATGCCTCACTACTGCAAGCGCAGCCGGTCAAGGTCTACGTCACTGGCTTTGTGCGCAGCCCAGGCTTATATGGCGGTGTGACCTCAGATTCACTGCTCAACTACCTGATCAAAGCGGGTGGCGTTGATCCGGATCGCGGCAGCTACGTTGATATCGTGGTGAAGCGTGGCAACCGCGTCCGCTCCAGCATCAACCTATATGACTTCCTGCTCAACGGTAAGCTGGGTCTTTCACAGTTCGCCGACGGTGACACCATCGTTGTCGGGCCGCGCCAGCACACCTTTAGCGTGCAGGGTGACGTGTTCAACAGCTATGACTTTGAATTCCGTGACAGCAGCATTCCGGTGACTGAAGCCTTGAGCTGGGCACGTGCCAAACCGGGTGCCACTAACATCACCATCATCCGCCAGCAGGGCTTGCAGAAACGCAGCGAGTATTACCCGCTTAGCTCTGCCCCGGGTCGTATGTTGCAGGATGGCGATACGCTGATTGTCAGCACCGATCGCTATGCGGGCACCATTCAGGTACGCGTAGAAGGGGCACACTCCGGCGAACACGCCATGGTACTGCCATACGGTTCAAGTATGCGTGCGGTGCTGGCGAAGATTCGCACCAACAGCATGTCGGAAATGAGTGCGATCCAACTTTATCGCCCATCTGTGGCACAGCGTCAGAAAGAGATGCTGGATCTGTCACTGCAGAAACTGGAAGAGGCTTCGCTCTCTGCCCAGTCCTCCACCAAAGAAGAAGCCAGCCTGCGTATGCAGGAAGCGCAGTTGATCAGCCGCTTTGTGGCGAAGGCCCGCACCGTTGTGCCGAAGGGTGAAGTGATCCTCAACGAGAAGAACCTCGATTCCATTCTGCTGGAAGACGGCGACGTCATTAACATCCCGCAGAAAACCTCGCTGGTTATGGTGCATGGCGAAGTGCTGTTCCCGAATGCGGTCAGCTGGGAAAAAGGCATGAGCCCGAAAGATTACATCGAGAAGTGCGGCGGTCTGACACAGAAATCGGGTAACTCGAAAATTGTCGTGATTCGTCAGAACGGTGCTGCCGAGAACGGTGAGGATGTCGATACCCTTAACCCAGGTGACGAGCTGATGGTACTGCCTAAGTACGAATCGAAGAACATCGAAGTGACACGCGGTATTTCCACCATCCTCTACCAGCTGGCGGTGGGTGCGAAAGTGATTCTGTCGATCTAATTTTTCAGGGGGATACATGAAAGTTCATGATTTAGGTGTTAATAATAAAATTGTCCTGTCAAACATCCCCCCTGTATTTAAAAGGGATGTTGAAGTAACCATTAAGGGTAATAATAACAAAATTGTTTTTGGTGAAGGTGTAACCGGAAAGAAATTAACAATTGACATCAATGGTGATGATAACAGGATTTTAATTGGAAAAAAATGCGTTGTTAACGGTTCATTATCAGCTAAATCCAATAGAAATATGATTTCCATAGGAAAGTTTACGACCATTGGTGATGCTAGGATAGAGTGTGAATATGAAACGGAAATTATTTTAGGCAGTGACTGCATGCTGTCGAGAGATATCGTTATTCGTTCAGGAGATAGCCACTCCATTATCGATATCAACACAGGTAAAAGAATTAATCATGCTAAATCCGTGAACATTGGCGACCATGTATGGATAGGTTATAACGCTAATGTAGGTAAGGGTAGTGTGATTAAGAAAAATACCATTGTAGGGTTGGGAAGCTATGTAAATAAGGCATTTAGTACAGGGAATGTAATCCTCGCTGGAGTGCCAGCTAAGATTGTTAAAGAAAATGTGATTTGGGATAGAAGAAGTTTATCCGAAGTGATCCCCGAATCACATTTAGAATCATTGAAATTGAATTATTTATATTCAGAAGAAGTTAACGGCGATTAAAATGCATATTAAAAATGTGGTTATCGTAATCCCCGCTCGCTATGGTTCCTCGCGTTTGCCGGGTAAGCCCTTGCTGGATATTGTCGGCAAGCCGATGATCCAGCACGTCTATGAACGTGCGCTGCAAGTGGTGGGTGTGTCTGAAGTGTGGGTTGCCACTGATGATGAGAGAGTGATGCAGGCCGTCGCTGGCTTTGGCGGTAGAGCGGTGATGACACGTGACGATCATCAATCGGGCACTGACCGTTTGGTGGAAGTGATGCAGAAGGTGGATGCCGATATCTACATTAACTTGCAAGGTGATGAACCGATGATTCGCCCGCAGGATGTAGCCCACCTGGTGCAGGGAATGCGTGATGATGCAGAGCTGCCTGTGGCAACGCTGTGCCATGCCATTTCGGCAGAAGAAGCGCTGGAAGCCAGTACAGTAAAAGTCGTGGTGAACACGCGCCGTGATGCACTTTACTTCAGCCGCTCGCCGATTCCTTATCCGCGAAATGCCGATAAAGCACGCTACCTGAAGCACGTCGGTATCTATGCCTATCGCCGTGATGTGTTGCAGAACTACAGCCAGTTGCCGGAAGCGATGCCGGAACAGGCTGAATCGCTGGAACAGCTGCGTTTAATGAATGCAGGGATTGCGATTCGTGCTTTTGAAGTGGCCGCAACCGGGCCAGGCGTGGACACGCCTGCCTGCCTGGAGAAAGTGCGTAAGCTGATGGCACAGGAGCTAACAGAAACCACATGATAGGTATCTTCTCTTCGGGTATCTGGCGCATCCCGCATCTGGAAAAGTTTCTGGCACAGCCGTGCCAGAAACTCTCTGCACTGCGTCCGATTCCGCAAGAGATAGATGCTGTTGCGGTGTGGGGTCATCGACCAAGTGCAGCCAAACCGGTTGCGCTGGCTAAGGCTGCAGGAAAGCCCGTTATTCGTCTTGAAGATGGGTTTATCCGTTCGCTGGATCTCGGTGTCAACGGTGCGCCACCGCTCTCTATCGTGATAGACGACATTGGCATTTACTACGATGCCAACCAGCCAAGTACGCTGGAGCAGCTCATTCAGGATAAAGCGGGTAATGCCGCTTTAACTGAGCAGGCGCGTGAGGCGATGCAAACCATCGTCACTGAAGACCTGTCGAAATATAACCAAGCGCCGTCGTTTGTGGCGGGCGAAGCGCTGAACCCCGAACTGGTGCTGGTGGTTGACCAGACCTTCAATGATATGTCAGTGACCTACGGCAATGCGGGTGCTGATGATTTCGCAGCGATGTTAGATGCCGCCATTAAAGAAAACCCTCAAGCCATCATCTGGGTCAAAGTTCACCCTGATGTCTTGCAAGGCAAGAAAGCCGGTTATTTCGCTTCATTGCAATCGACGCATCGTGTTCATCTGATGGCCGATAATGTCAGCCCTCAGTCACTGTTACGACACGTATCTCGCGTTTATGTGATGACGTCGCAATACGGCTTTGAAGCGCTCATTGCGGGCAAACCTGTCACCTGTTTTGGTCAGCCTTGGTATGCCGGTTGGGGGCTGACTGACGATCGCCATCCTCAATCCGCGCAGCTTGCTGAGCGTCGCGGTTCGGCGTCACTAGTTGAACTGTTCGCTGCGGCATACCTGCGATATTGCCGGTACATCGATCCGCAATCTGGCGCGGCAACAGATCTGTTTACTGTGCTGCAATGGATGCAATTACAGCGTCGGCACCAGCAGCAGCGAAGCGGTTACTTGTGGGCGCCAGGATTAACGCTGTGGAAATCCACTATCCTCAAACCCTTCTTGCGCACCACGGCAAACAGAGTGCGCTTTTCACGCCGCTGTTCTGAAGCTACCGCGTGTGTGGTGTGGGGTGTCAAGGGCGAACAACGCTGGCGTGACGAAGCGAATCAACGTCTGCTACCTGTATGGCGGATGGAAGATGGCTTCTTGCGGTCCTCTGGTTTGGGATCTGATCTATTGCCGCCGCTGTCTCTGGTGCTGGATAAACGCGGTATCTATTACGATGCGACACGCCCAAGCGATCTCGAAGTGTTGCTGAATCATAGCCAACTGACGTTGGCGCAGCAGTTGCGGGCAGAAAAACTTCAGCAGCGTCTGGTTGAGAGCAAACTCAGCAAATATAACCTTGGCGCAGATTTCAAATTACCCCATGCAGCACAGGGTAAGACAGTTATTTTGGTGCCGGGCCAGGTGGAAGATGACGCTTCGATCCTCACTGGCACAGTTTCCATCAATACCAATCTGGGATTGCTGCGTACCGTGCGTGAGCGTAACCCAAACGCATTCGTGATTTATAAGCCACATCCTGATGTGCTGGTGGGGAATCGTAAAGGCGATATCCCGGCTGAGCAGGTGCAGCAGTTAGCCGATTTTCAGGCGCTGGATGCAGACATTATCCAGTGTATTCAAGTGGCCGATGAGCTGCACACGCTGACCTCACTTTCAGGATTTGAAGCCTTACTGCACGGCAAGAAAGTCTGTTGTTACGGCCTGCCTTTCTATGCTGGCTGGGGAGTGACCACCGATGAACATCGCTGTAAGCGCCGTGGGCGTTCACTCTCATTATTAGACCTGATTTATCAGGCTTTGATTGTCTATCCAAGTTACATCCATCCTCTGCGCCTGGAACCGATAGCGGCTGAAGAAGCGGCTGAATATCTGATCCAGACTCCGCGCCGACAGATGTTTATTACAAAAAAGAAAGCGGGGCGGATCATTCGCCATTACCGCAAGTTGATGATGTTTATTAAGGTCAAATTCGGCTGAGCACAGCCGGTTACGGACAATAATGAATAACCATGAAGGTTGAATATGCACAGTAATGCATTGACCGTTTTGCTGTCTGGGAAAAAATACCTGCTATTACAGGGGCCGATGGGACCGTTCTTCAATGATGTCGCCGTTTGGCTGGAATCATTGGGACGTGAAGCCGTGAATGTCGTATTCAACGGTGGCGATCGGTTTTACTGTCGCCAGCGTGAATATCTGACGTATCAGGAAACCCCAAAAGAGTTTCCCCGCTGGCTGCGTGACACTCATGCGAATTATGACTTCGATACCATTCTGTGTTTCGGGGATTGCCGTCCTTTGCATCAGGCGGCGAGTCGCTGGGCCAAGTCGAAAGGCATACGCTTCTTGGCATTCGAAGAAGGCTATCTAAGACCGCATTTCATTACGGTGGAAGAGGGCGGGGTCAACGCACACTCTTCACTGCCACGCGATCCGGAGTTTTATCGTCAGTTGCCGGAAATTCCCGCTCGCGATGTTGAACACCTCAAGCCCTCTGCGGCGAAACGCATCGGCCATGCGACTTGGTACTATCTCGTAGGGTGGCGTCACCGACATGAGTTCTACAAGTACCGTCATCACAAGTCTTTCTCACCGTGGTACGAGGCACAGTGCTGGATTCGCGCTTACTGGCGTAAACAGCTGTATGGCGTAATGCAACGCAAGGTGTTGCCACGTTTGCAGTCTGAACTTGACCAACGCTATTACCTGGCGATCTTGCAGGTTTATAACGACAGCCAGATTCGTAACCACAGCCGCTATGAAGATGTGCGTAATTATATTAATGACGTGATGTTTTCGTTTGCGCGTAAAGCGCCCAAGGACAGCCATCTGGTGATCAAGCATCATCCAATGGATCGCGGACACCGTTTGTATGGGCCGCTGATTAAGCGCTTAGGGAAAGAGTTTGGTGTGAGTGACCGCGTGATCTATGTGCATGATTTGCCAATGCCGGAGCTACTGACGCACGCTAAAGCGGTGGTCACGATTAATAGTACGGCAGGGATTTCAGCGCTGATTCACAACAAGCCCCTGAAGGTGATGGGCAATGCCCTGTACGACATCAAAGGATTGACGTATCAAGGACATTTGCACCAGTTCTGGCAGGCTGGATTTAAGCCGGATATGAAGCTGTTTAAGCAGTTTAGGGGGTATTTGTTGGAGAATACTCAGGTTAATGCGGTTTATTATTATAAAAAAAGAGAAGTGAGTATCACAATCTCGAAATCTTTCGATGTGAAAAATAATATTCGGCAAATTATAACATAATATAAATATCTTCTAATGCTGCATTGTCTCACATACCATGAGTTATAATTTAGAAGTTAACTTGATGAGTTTCATGGCTGACTTTGAATGTGAGGAGTAAGAATGGTAAGCAGAAGGAAGCTTTTTAACTTGGCGATGCCGGCAGTCTTAACAACTTTTCTTATGTCAAGCAAGAAAAGTTTAGCTGAAGTAGGTGAATATCAATCGACTAACGTTAATGATGGGGATGAACCAAAGGATTCGAAAAATGAGATGGTTCAAGATTTTAGGGTTAGATATAAGCAGCCCTATAACGCATCTATTGAAAGAAACCAACACCAAAAGAATTTAGAATCTCTATCTGCACTCGATTTTAAAAATATAAAAGGTGATGGTTTAAATAATGATACTCAAGGTTTTGAATTACTGGAATCAAACATCGTAGGTAAAAAAGTTTATTTGGCTGGTGGTGTTTATTTAGTCGACGAAGTCCCATCTAAAAATGAATATGTAAACGGATATTTTTTGACTAAGTCGCTTGATGACAATTCAACGGTTAAGTTGGGTGTATTTAATAATACTTTTATATCAGACAATAAAGATACTGGTGGATACGAAGGAAAATATAAAAATCCTTTAAGTAATGATTATCAGATTTCAGGTCGAAGCAATTTAAATCTCTTTCTTCTAGCTGCATCGCAAAATTCTCGTTCTTTTGGCCCAGCAAGAGCTGTAAATGTTGGGTCAATATATAGTTATGCTTCAGGGAATACCTCTGGAAATTATTCGTCTCGTCAATGCAGAGCTTTATCACCTCAATCAATTAACTTGGGCTCTGAGGACTCTAGGGTTAGTAATGGATTTAGAGGTGCGAATTTAGTCTCAATAACATCCCACGTTACCGGTGAGACAGGTGCGAATATTTCATCTCGTAGAAGTTGGTCTACTTCTAAGCATAATACAAACATTTCTTCGGTGGATGTTATAGCGGGTGGCGGGTTTGGGGCAGTGCTTAAGCCTTCAGTGAGTTCAGAAGGAAGTATTGAGAGTATTGAAATTGTAAATGGTGGAGCGGGTTATCATAAAGAAGGAGAGGTAATCTTCTATGATCGTTTAAACCAGCCAAAAAAAATAGCGAAGGCCAGATATAGTGTAAGTGGTCAAGGAGCAATAGATAAAATAACAATAATTGATTCTGGGTCTGGATACTCTATCGAGAAAAGTTCTGACTATGAAGTTGTGCAAGCAAATGCTTTAACTGAGGGGACGTACTCCGTTAATATAGCCTCTGCAAACCAATCAATCACGTATGGTCAATTAAGTTTCAATCTAGGGGCAAATAAGTCAGTTGCTAAGTCAGATATATCAGGGAATATAGCAACAGATAAATGTATATCTGCAGGGAAAAATTCAATAAACATTGGATCTAGAAATAGTATTACAAAAGGGGATCTTTCCTTCAATTACGCCTCTCTTCAGTGTTCTTCTAAAGGAATGCATGCAGGTTGCTTAGGCGCTATTGCATCTGAAGCGAATGAAGTACAATCTTTGGTTGTCTCAGGAAATAACACTGAATCTTCTGCAGTAGGAGCATTAGCTATCGGCAGAAGAATAATCAATAATTCCCCGCGAAGCATTGCTTATGGAGACAGCCCTTCTGGAGATAAAAGTGCTTCAAATATAAAGTTGAAGGTATCTCCAGATGGTAACTTGGACATTTCAGGTACATTATCTCAAAATGTTGCATTTTCAGACTTGGCAAAAATGTTTGAAAATTTAATTCCTGAAGAAATAAAAGTTGGCAGTATTGTCGCATGGGAAGGTCGTAAAATTAGACTTGCAAACGAGAATGACACTGACTTCAGTGTTCACTCCCGAACATATGCAATATTATTTGGGGACACACCTTTTACATGGGCAGACCGTTATAAAAGGGATGAGTTTGGAGAGATTATTAAAGGTCGTGTCTGGGATGAGGATGCAGGGGGATGGGATGAATTAAAAAATGAGGGAGTTGGTGGATTTAGGGGAGCTTTTGTAGATATACCCTTAGAAAATGAAAGTTTTGATATAAAATTAGAGCAATTAAAACGCTCAGAGCGAAGAACTGAATGGACGCCAGTCGCTTTGATCGGTGAAGTTCATGTGCGTGTGGATGCATCTGTAAATGAAAACTCTTTTGTTAGGCCTTCATCTTCGAACGGTATTGGCACTTTATCAGTCAAACAAACTAGATTGAAATGCATGGAGTTAAGAACTCAGTTTGATAAAGAGAAAGGTTATGCTGTAGCTCTATGCCTAATTAGATGATTTTAAAATAGTGGATGGCGAAATAAATTCGCCATCCACTATTAAATCTAAATTTTAGGATATTCTACGAGTGGATATTTTATACCATTTTTGCATGCTCTTTGCTTTTGAGTCTAAAAAGAAGTTATCCCTATCTTTGGTGTATTTTTTGTATTTTTTCTCACTGGAAAATCTTTTAAGGACGAAGGATTCAACAATTCTATAAAATCGTGGAACAACAGTTATTTCGTCTGGTTCCAAATTTACACTAGGCTTTGGTTTTGCGACGGTATTTTGTACTTGAGATGCTTGCTTTACTAATGGTTGAGGTTTGGACTTGGCGTAATAAACGTCTGCTCCTTTAGCAAAAACAGAAACTTGGTCTGATTTATTAGCAATAACAAACTTTTTACTGACGCCTCCAAATGAATCCTCAAATGCATATCCAACAAACATTGAAGCATCGCGTTGATGAGGGTTATTCAAAAACTCAGAAAATACTTTTTCACCTAATGACCAGTCACAGTATGCTTGAGCAGATAAATGGCCAAAACGTTTATAAACATCTCGTGAATAACTTATTGCTCCACTATGAATTTCATCAATAAGAGAGCTTCTCATTGCGTGATTAGGCTCGTCCCTAAAGTTTTTCACTATAAGTCCAGAGCTGTCCTTGCTCATTGAAATAAGGCTACGTTCACTATGACAAATTAAAAATTCCGTTAGATGTCTATTGTTAACAGCTGAGCTTGAATGTTCTAAAGTGACAAAGTCACCAATGAAACCTTTAATTTCATGTCCATGTTTCAGCCAACACTCTGCCCCTTGAAGAGTGGCATAATAGTAACCATTTAACGGTCTATTTATTAAGTTTCCCAGTGATGCTTGCATATTTGCTTTCCAGCCAATATCTATAATTCCAGGTTTTGATTCATCTAATAGTCCTGAGTTTTTAGCATACTCAAGATATACTTCTCTCTCTTTCTCACTTTGTTCTAGAATTTTTTCTTCAAGTGCAAGGCACAGTTTTGAAAATCTAACTTTCGTCACTGCATCTGACTCTAATTCTTCATTTTGAGATGTAAAACCAAAACTAATTGCTAGTTCGTTAGTGATCTCTTTACTATCTAGCCCGAAACGATAATCTAACAATTTGGAAAGTGTTATGCCTGAACTGAAAGGCTGAGATGCGAGATTAAGAATGTCATTTTTATTCTTTATCGAGGCGACTCGGACGGCACGACGAGAGCAATACAAATAGGTACTTGGTGCGGCTTTATCGTCATCTTTTACAATAACATCATATATTTGCTTTAAGAGCCAGCCTTCACGAGACAAGAAAAATAGTCGACTGATACCATCTTCTTTGGCTTGCCTGCTCACCCATTGCATGTAACTTGTAAGCATCGGGCCCAAAGCCGAATACCCAAGATTGAATGGACGACCCATAAATAATGAATTGTCTTCAGCTGAAGTTAGTTGGCTGTCAAATAGTTTTGTGGCAATTAATCCTGCTATAATGCTTCGAGGCTTCTCTCCAGCTCCTCTGCGAGGATTGAATATTTTTTTATACGCCGTATGGTTACGCATCCTGTCAAGAGCCCGTAATATACGGAATGTCAGCATCCCTTTTGATTTTGGCATGCTAATGTCAGCAGCTACGTTATCCCCAACATGCAAAACTTTTTCGCTAGGTATATTCAGCTCATCCAAGACAATATCAAATAACCCACCCTCTTTTTTCCTTACTCCATAGCTGCTGGATACATAAAGTTTTTTATAACCTGAATACCCGGCTTTATCTAGCATCTTTTCAACGACGCAATGAGGTAAATACATGTCGGAAATTATTGATATTGGTTTCCCACATCTAACTGCAGCCTCCCACAGTTTTTTTCCAGCTGGTCTTGATTCAATTAATGATATTTCAAGTTCAATTTCTGCTTTTTTTATTTTCTCTAATGTTTCTATATTTATCTGATAGTGATCTTGAATTTTTTCATATATTTCATCAAGAGTGATTTCGCCTTTGTCAGAGTTTCTTCTTGTTTCAACCTCAGAAGTAAGTCTTACCTTAAAGAAATCCTCAGTTAAGCCATTTGATAAATTTAAGGCTATTGTTTCAAGGAATTTATATGCATCAGATGGACTTTCAACAGGTCTATTTATTAATGTGTCGAAAACATCGAATGTGATGTGCTCTACACCTTCTCTTCTTACTATTCTTTCTAGTTTAAAAGCATCTGCAGTCATCAATGATATTGATTCATCAGCATTTTTTATATCACGCGCAGCTCTTTCAACGGTGAAGCTTTCTAAAACAGAGTTGCTATAATTTGGATCAATTGAAGTGAAATCTGCATATAACTCAATGCCCGACTTCCCTTCCATTTTGTTCTTGATTAGTTTCTTGATTAAACTATCTAAGAAGTGGCCATCTGATAATATTTTACTGGCAAGAATTTGTTGGTTGTTTAATATAAAATCCAGCACAGAACTATAAACTTCTTCTTTACTCCATTTTGATCTGTTGATTTCATCTAGACTTAATTTCCTCATGAACGTATCATGAGGTACTTTTATATCTCTATTCCAGATCATGGACTGTAAAGCTATAGATGATGAGCAGCTTACTACTTCGCTAACATGAGGGATTAAATATTGAGAAATGCTATTTATTTGATCAAATTTTTCATCGTAAATAATATTTCCCCAATTGCCTTTAATTGCACTAACCACTTCACTGTTAAGAACAGTATCTTTTACCTTAGGTGTGACATATTGCGTCACCACTAAACCAGTTTCTTGATCTGTGTTCTGTAAAGTTTCAACTAGATAGTCTGCCTGTGAAATATATGGTGTATCTGCTTGGAATGCATAATGACCACTTGTTTGCAATGGTAAAAGCGTTAACTTCTTGAATTTAGATGTTGGATCTAGTTCATTGCTTGTAAACGTTGAAAGCTTAGAAATTGAATCTTTTACTTTAAAACCAAAGTCAGTGACAAAATTATTTTCATTTGTTTCTTTTCCAATTATTTCTTCGAAGTGTTTATAAAGAGGGCCGTGTTTATATAGCCCAATCGGATCAAACGTAACCATATGAGGATAAGGTGCCCGGCAAAAAGCACCAGGCATTTGATGAATTATCAATGATTCTGAATATAGGTTATCAAGGAATGGAACTGGTGTTTCCCAAAGCAGAATTACATCATAATGGGTTGGTAACTTCGATCTCAAAAACTCTTCAATTTTTTTGAGATAGCTCCCCATTAGGTTTTTCATATAAATCTCTAGATGGGTCAGATAATAATCCCACAACGTTTTTAATTTCACTTAAAGTGAAGTTAATAGTGTTTATGTTTTTATTCAGTTTAGAGGATTCATCTTTGATTAAATCGTGAGTTATTACATCTACCTCATACCCCATACTATCAAGTAAGTTTGCCTGAGGGAGAAGGTGTTTTGAGTAACAATTTTTATAAAAAAGAATGTCTCCTTGCGCAAACCAAGGTGAATTCCATATCAATGCTTTCATTTATATTGCCTTTTGAATTATTTGTGCGAATTAGTGTTAGGTTCTTTCTTTTCTTTTTCTAAGTAATTGAATATTGCATGTTCGATGTCGTCATAATATGAAACCATGTTATTTTTCTCGAAGCATATAGCAACATCACAAAACTCTTTTAATGAATTAAGGCTGTGAGAAACCATTAGGAAACTTGACTCTAGGTGTCGAGATTCGAATAACTCAGAGCATTTTTGTTTGAATCTTGCATCGCCAACTGCAGTTACCTCATCAACTAGGTAATAATCAAATTTAAAAGCCATGCTCAGCCCAAATCCTAATCGAGATTTCATCCCGGAAGAATAAGTTTTAATTGGCATATCGAAATATTTACCCAGTTCAGAAAACTCTTCAACAAAGGCTATTTTTTCTGGTAGTTCATTTTTTTCAGAATAGAGGCGAGCAACAAACTTGACGTTTTCACGCCCTGTTAAACTACCTTGGAAACCTCCAGAAAGACCTACAGGCCAAGATATTGATTTGTTTGTAATGATACTTCCACTGTCGGGGCGGTCAATTCCTCCTATCATGCGTAATAGTGTTGATTTACCAGCGCCATTACGGCCAATTAATGCTACGCTTTTACCTGTAGGTAGTTCGATATTTAAATCTTTAAAAACATAATGACGTCCAGCGGGGGTACGATAGGACTTAGTTAAATTTTCAATTTTTATCATGATGTGAGCATTGCCTCCTCGCGAGTTCTATAAAGAGCCAAGCCAATAAACAATACAGCTAATGCACAAAATGCAAGATATTCTAGGCTAACACCTTCACTAATATACCCAGGCATAACTGCTTCACGGCTCAGTTCAACAGCATGAACTATAGGGTTCCACAATAAGTATGGCCAATAATCTTTTGGGATTGTGTGTAACGGAAACATTATGCATGAAATGAAATAAAGTGGTTTCAGTAGAATGGGGAGGAATTTTTGGGTTTCAGGAATAGATTTTCCTACAACCATAAATATTAACCCTATTCCAAATGAGAAAATCACCAGTAACGTCCAGGTAGCTATAAGTTGCAGTAAATTTGTGATTTCAAAATATTCACCTGACAACCATACGACAACCATCAATAAAATATAGACTGCCACATAAATCAATGTTTCAAGGAGAGCGCGAGATATAATCGTATCAATTGGCTTGACTGGTCGATAATTAAATAGCCCCTGATTTGCCTCAATTGCACCCACTGATCGATTACTAATATTACTGAAAATAAAGTAAGGGATAATTCCATTTAGCAAAAAAACCGGAAATGATATGTCAGGCATTGTACGATGCATAATAAAACCGAAAATACCTAACAAAACTAATAAATGCGCAGCTGGCTCCAGTATCGCCCAAAAATACCCTAGACGATATTTTCCAAATCGTGTTCGTATTTCGCGTAGAAAAAGTGCCTTAACGGCAGCTTGCTGGACTTCAAATCCACTTCTGGCCATTTCAAAAACTCATTATCGTTGGGTTGAATTTGTGCACGCTACCGCCCTTGGCTTAAGAGCTACCAATGCGCTGGATAGAACGAGGGCGGTGTAGGGGAGAGTGTGGGGTTTTCAAGACGAGAGGGTGTGCTGAATAATTCAGCATATTTACGCAAATTCAGATTATGAGTTCTGATCAATACGTGGAAATGGTGATGCTAATGCGTTCAATAAGATGCTTTCTTGACGGAATTATTGCACCTGACAGAATCGCCATTCCCTGCTTGTCTGTAAGAATTTCCCTAATTTAGGTGTCGTACGTTACAGAGCATGTCAAAATAATCCTAAACGTTTTCCTCTATTAATATTCTGCAAATAATTTGTAAATCCTATTAAACATGCTTATTACATGATTTTTCTTTAGCGCATTGATTTTACTAACATAAATTACACGTTCTGATCTTATTCTTTTGAATCCAGACATAATTGCCATCAATTCGGCTAATGAATTTAATGGCGATACAATTCACTGTTTTTTACAAAATTTGGTAGTTGCTTGATTCGACACAGCCGATTGCAGATTGCGGGAATCTCCGCGATAATCGCCCTCAATAAATCCCTTCCTCGTCGGGCCTAACGACGCGGAGGGGATTTTTTTTTGAGTTTTACCTGGCTGCATTCATGTTCCAGATGCGTTGGCTGCTCTCGTTTAGCTCGATCACTGTCTACAGTAAGCACATCGGGTTTCATCTGTTTGCCGCCTTTTTGCAGCATGAATAATTCACGGTAAAACCTGACTGACTAACCGACTCACGGATCTAAAGAGGACAAGTTATGTATAACACCCTGGGCAATCAGTACGATAACTCCCTGGTTTCCAATGCCTTCGGTTTCATGCGCTTCCCGGTGAACTTTCAACCTTACGACAGCGATGCTGAGTGGGTGATCACCGGTGTACCTTTCGATGCGGCCACTTCTGGTCGTCCGGGCAGCCGTTTAGGGCCAGGCGCGATTCGTCAGATCTCCACCAACCTTGCCTGGGAAGGCTGCCGCTGGCCGTGGGATTTCGATCTGCGTCAACGTTTGAACGTAGTGGACTGCGGTGATCTGGTTTATGCGTTCGGTGATTCTCAGGATCTCTCAGACAAACTGCAGGCGCACGCTGAAAAGCTGCTGGCTAATGGCAAACGTATGCTGACCTTTGGCGGTGACCATTATGTCACGCTGCCGTTGCTGCGTGCTCACGCTAAGCATTTCGGTAAGATGGCGCTGGTTCACTTTGATGCGCATACCGACACCTACTCTAATGGCCCGACGTTTGACCACGGTACTATGTTCTTCACCGCGCCGAAGGAAGGATTGATCGATCCTAACCATTCAGTGCAGATAGGTATTCGTACCGAGTTTGATAAGAGCCTCGGCTTTAACGTGCTGGATGCGGCGCAGGTTAACGATCGTAGCGTTGACGATATTCTGGCTGAAGTGAAGTGCACCGTGGGTGACTTGCCGGTGTACCTGACCTTTGATATCGATTGCCTCGATCCGGCTCATGCGCCGGGTACCGGTACGCCAGTGATTGGCGGCCTGACCAGCGATAAAGCCACTAAGTTGATTCGTGGTTTGCAGGGCATGAATATTGTCGGGATGGATCTGGTGGAAGTAGCGCCAGGTTACGATCACGCAGATCTCACTTCTCTGGCTGCGGCTACGCTGGCGCTGGATATGCTGCATGTGCAGGCGGCGAATAAAGGTTAATCCTTAAAGAGGGCAGGGCCTTCGCCTTGCCCTTTACATTCCCGATGCCTCAATAATCATCGTTGATGTCCTGCGCTGCAGAGCGTATCACCAGATACACGCCCAGCAGCACAATCGCGATGACAACGGCGATGATGATCAGAATGGTCAGCATAGTATGTGATGCTCCTGTGACTCTCTCTGATGTCGCCTGCTAGCTAGAAAAAACACATTGTAGACCATGCTGAATATGACATGGCCCGGCCTGCTTTGTTCCAACCATTATCACGTTCCTTACATCAACGCTTCGACAATTGAATAGTGTCAAATCGTTATCGGCGGTGTGTGGCTATACTTTGGGGCGGTAAGCAAATATCGCGTGCGTCGCACTGTATAGGGCGCGCCAAGGCATTCCCTTGCGAGGCAGACAGCTATTTCGCAGGGGAAACAGTTACATAATCTTCGGAGGTCACCATGGGCTTTCTGGATGAATTAGTCGGTTCGCTGGGGAACAGCAACGGTAACGGGCAGGGCAATCAGTTGGGTCAACTGGCGGCTATCTGGACGTGGGTGCAGGAGCAGGGCGGGGTTGAAGTGCTGCTGCAGAAGTTTCAACAGGGCGGGCTGGGTGAAGTGCTGAGTTCGTGGATCGGCACAGGCGGCAACCAGCCGGTCGGTGGCGGTGAGATTCAGAATACGTTTGGCCAGAATGAGTTGCAGTCGTTAGCCGATAAGCTGGGCACCGATGTGAATGGCGCGTCGGGTACGCTGGCGGCGCTGTTGCCACAGCTGATTGATAAGATGTCGCCGCAAGGGCAGTTGGATGAGCAGAGTGTGAATAACAGCCAGATGGATTTGGGATCGATGGTGGACGGGTTGTTTAAGCGGTAAGGGATCGGGGCGGCCTGAAAAGCCGCCCCTGCAACATCTAAACCGCTATTTCCCATCTTGCGCAATACGGTCGCGGATATGCTGCGCACGTGCGGCGGAGTCGGGATGTGAATCAAACATCGAGCTGGTTTGGCCCTGCTGCATTTTCGCCAGCTTTTCGAAACTGTTGGCTAAGCCCAACGGATTGATGCCGCGTTTCTTCATCAGGTCATAAGAGTAGTCATCGGCCTGCGATTCCTGCGTCTGCGAGAACTGCGCATTGACCAGCTTCTCACTTAAATCACCCAACTGGGACTGCGAAAGCTGGCCAATCACACCGCCCACCGATGCTGCTGCGGTTCGCGCTGCCGTGGTAGCGTAGGCGACCTGCATCGCTTTGCGCGTGTGGCCGAGCGCCACGTGGCCCATTTCATGGCCGAGCACGCCTTCCACTTCGTTATCCGTCATCATATCCATCAAGCCGCTGTAGACGCGGATACAGCCGTTCGCCATCGCCCACGCGTTCACATCTTTGGTCAGATAGACTTTGTAGTTGGCCGGAACACCGTTGATGTTGTCGCCCAGCGCGGCGGCGATTTTGTTCAGGCGCTGCTGATATTCGCTGTTAGCCGGGGCAACCTGATTGTCTTTGTCCATCTGGGCACAGGACTGGTCGCTCAACTGCTTCACCTGTGAATCATTCAAGGTATAAGCCTGATAAGCCTGCGCGCCCGATTGCAGCAGCGCGTTATTGTCCATCCCTTCGCAGCCGCTCAGCAGCGAAGCGATTCCCACAGCAAGTATGGTGGCTTTGATTTTCATTTAGAGGTCCTTTGCGTAACAAGGTAGAGAAAACAAACACCTGAAATTGAGATCGGTGTTCAAACGCTTTGGTTATAGCCTGCATCTTGTTCACTGGCTAGCAGACAAGCCCCGAATTGCAACCGTTTACCCGCTATTTAGCACGTCGACGCATGTACTTTTGCCCCGATTTTCATGTACATTGATGTGCGACTTTTTTCTCGCTTCGCCTGATAACTGATTAATTACAATAAGTTAAGTGCGGCGGAGCATTAATCCGACCTGGAGTAGAAGATGCCCTCTCGTAAAGAGCTTGCCAACGCCATTCGCGCGTTAAGTATGGATGCAGTACAGAAAGCCAAATCGGGACATCCGGGTGCCCCTATGGGCATGGCGGACATCGCTGAAGTGCTGTGGCGTGATTTCCTGAACCACAATCCGACTAACCCGCTGTGGGCAGATCGTGACCGCTTCGTGCTGTCTAACGGTCACGGCTCCATGCTGATCTATAGCCTGCTGCACCTCACCGGTTACGACCTGCCGATGAGCGAGCTGCAGAACTTCCGTCAGCTGCACTCTAAAACTCCAGGCCACCCGGAATACGGCTACACCGCCGGCGTTGAAACCACTACCGGTCCACTGGGCCAGGGTATTGCTAACGCTGTGGGCTTCGCGATTGCAGAGCGCACTCTGGCGGCACAGTTCAACCGTCCAGGCCATGACATCGTCGATCACAACACCTATGTGTTCATGGGCGACGGCTGCATGATGGAAGGCATCTCACACGAAGTGTGCTCTATCGCCGGTACCCTGAAGCTGGGCAAACTGGTTGCTTTCTATGATGACAACGGCATCTCTATCGACGGTCACGTTGATGGCTGGTTCACCGATGACACCGCGATGCGTTTCGAATCCTACGGCTGGCACGTGGTGCGTGGCGTAGACGGTCACGATGCTGAAGCGATTAAGAAAGCGGTAGAAGAAGCGAAAGCGGTTACCGACAAACCTTCACTGCTGATGTGCAAAACCATCATCGGTTTCGGTTCACCAAACAAAGCAGGCACCCACGATTCACACGGCGCACCGCTGGGTGATGACGAAATCGCACTGACCCGTAAGCAACTGGGCTGGAACCACGCGCCGTTTGAAATTCCTTCAGACATCTACGCGCAGTGGGATGCCAAAGAAGCTGGTCAGGCAAAAGAATCCGCTTGGGATAAGAAATTTGCCGCGTATGCCGCTGCACATCCTGAACTGGCTGCTGAGTTCACCCGTCGTACTAACAACGAGTTGCCAGCAAACTGGGAAACCGAGTCGCAGAAGTTCATCGAACAGCTGCAGGCTAACCCAGCTAAAATCGCCAGCCGTAAAGCCTCTCAGAATGCTATCGAAGCCTTCGGTAAGATCCTGCCAGAGTACCTGGGTGGATCCGCTGACCTGGCACCAAGCAACCTGACCATGTGGTCTGGCTCTAAGCCGATCAACGAAGATGCTGCCGGTAACTACATCCATTACGGCGTGCGCGAATTCGGTATGACCGCTATCGCCAACGGCCTGGCGCTGCACGGTGGTTTCCTGCCGTACACCGCAACCTTCCTGATGTTTGTTGAATACGCGCGTAACGCCGCTCGTATGGCTGCACTGATGAAGATCCGTCAGATCATGGTCTACACCCACGACTCAATCGGTCTGGGCGAAGATGGCCCAACGCACCAGCCGGTTGAGCAGATGGCCAGCCTGCGCGTAACGCCAAACATGAGCCTGTGGCGTCCATGTGACCAGGTTGAATCTGCTGTGGCGTGGAAATACGCGATTGAGCGCGTAGACGGCCCATCAGTGCTGGTGTTCTCACGTCAGAACCTGGCACAGCAGGATCGTACTGCTGAGCAGCTGGCTAACGTGGCACGCGGTGGTTATGTGTTGAAAGACAGCGAAGGTACGCCAGAACTGATCCTGATCGCGACCGGTTCAGAAGTGGAACTGGCTGTCGCCGCTTACGAGCAACTGACCGGCGAAGGCCGTAAAGTGCGCGTGGTGTCTATGCCATCTACCGATGCCTTCGACAAGCAGGACGCGGCCTACCGTGAGTCTGTGCTGCCGAAAGCGGTGACTGCACGTGTCGCCATTGAAGCCGGTATCGCCGATTACTGGTTCAAATACACCGGCCTGAACGGCGCTATCGTCGGCATGACCACCTTCGGTGAGTCTGCTCCGGCAGAGCTGCTGTTCAAAGAGTTCGGCTTCACCGTAGAAAACGTCGTGAAGACCGCGAAATCGATTCTGTAATGCATGGTCGCCATGAATGGCGACCCTACAGATTCCGATAGCCGTAAGGTGCGCATTTATGCGCACCTTTATTTTATCCGACTCTCCATCTCCCACCTGAAACGCTTCAATTATTCCTGCAGTAATAATTTTTTATCGCGAAATTTGTGACGTAGATCCAATAATCAGCAGCGCAATTGATCGCAATCATTCCTGTTATTCCTTGCATGCTTTATTCTGGCTGAACCGTTTCAGTTGTAATGCAGTGGCATCATTTTGCAACGTTAAGCGGGCAATAATTCCCTGTACAAAACGCAGCGAAACGCTCAAGGTATTTGGCACGTTTTTTTGGGTGTTGTTGCAGGAAGTGAGATGACCATTCGCATCGCAATTAATGGTTTTGGCCGTATCGGACGCAATGTGCTGCGTGCGTTGTATGAAACCGGTCGCCGCGCGGAGATTACCGTGGTGGCCATCAACGAACTGGCGGAAGCCACCGGCATGGCGCATTTGCTGAAGTACGATACCAGCCATGGCCGTTTTGCCTTTGATGTGCGCCAGGAGCGCGATCAACTGTTCGTCGGCGATGACACCATCCGCATTCTGCATCTGGCCGAGATTGATGCGCTGCCGTGGCAGGAATTGAACGTCGATATCGTGCTGGATTGCACCGGCGTCTACGGCAGCCGCGCAGACGGTGAAGCCCATCTGCAAGCGGGCGCGAAGAAAGTGTTGTTCTCGCATCCGGGCGGTAACGATCTGGATGCCACCGTGGTGTTCGGCGTGAACGAACAGGCTCTTAAACAAACTGACCGCATTGTCTCCAACGCATCCTGTACCACCAACTGCATTATTCCGGTGATCAAGTTGCTGGATGACGCCTTCGGCATTGAGTCGGGCACTGTGACCACGATTCACTCGGCGATGCACGACCAACAGGTGATTGACGCCTATCACAGCGATCTGCGTCGTACCCGTGCGGCCAGCCAATCGATCATCCCGGTGGATACGCGTCTTGCTGCTGGCATCACCCGTATTTTTCCGAAATTTAACGATCGTTTTGAAGCCATCGCTGTCCGTGTGCCCACTATCAACGTGACAGCCATTGATTTGAGCGTTTCGGTACGTGAAGCGGTGAAGGCCTGTGAGGTCAATGCGTTGCTGCAAAACGCGTCAGAAGGGGCGTTTCGTGGTATAGTTGACTATACGGAATTACCGTTAGTCTCAGTAGATTTTAACCATGATCCGCACAGTGCCATTGTGGACGGCACACAAACGCGGGTCAGTGGTCACCACCTGATCAAGACCTTGGTCTGGTGTGATAACGAATGGGGCTTTGCTAACCGCATGATCGACACCACGTTAGCAATGGCCGCAAGCGGTTTCAGGTAAGACGCGGACTGCGTCTGGCAAAACTTATGAGAATCAACGAGAGGGTTCACCATGTCTGTAATTAAGATGACCGATCTGGATCTTGCTGGTAAACGTGTTCTGATCCGTGCCGATCTCAACGTGCCAGTAAAAGAAGGGAAAGTGACGTCAGATGCACGTATTCGTGCTTCTCTGCCTACCATCGAAGCGGCGTTGAAACAGGGCGCGAAAGTGATGGTTACCTCTCACCTGGGTCGTCCGACCGAAGGTGAATACAATGAAGAGTTCTCCCTCCTGCCTGTTGTTAACTACCTGAAAGCCAAACTGAGCGGCACGACTGTGACCCTGGCCAAAGACTACCTCGACGGCGTTGAAGTCGGCGCGGGTGAGTTGGTGGTGCTGGAAAACGTGCGCTTCAACAAAGGCGAGAAGAAAGACGAAGAGACCCTGTCGAAGAAATATGCCGCCTTGTGCGACGTCTTCGTCATGGATGCCTTCGGCACCGCGCACCGCGCGCAGGCTTCTACCCACGGTGTCGGCAAGTTCGCGCCTATCGCCTGTGCCGGTCCGCTGCTGTCAGCGGAGCTGGAAGCACTGGGCAAAGTCATGAGCAACCCGCAGCGCCCACTGGTGGCGGTGGTGGGTGGTTCTAAAGTGTCGACCAAATTCGACGTGCTGCAGTCTCTGGTGAAAATCGCGGATACCGTGATCGTCGGTGGCGGTATCGCTAACACCTTCGTGGCTATCGACAATAACGTCGGTAAATCACTGTACGAGCCAGATTTCGTTGAAGCGGCAAAAGGCCTGCGCGATCAGTACGGTATTCCGGTTCCAACCGACTCTCGCGTCGGAACGGAATTCTCTGAAACTGCACCGGCAACCGTGAAAAAGGCTTCCGAAGTTGCAGATAACGAAGAGATTATGGACTTCGGTGACGAAACCGCACTGGCGATGGCAAAACTGCTGAAAGATGCAAAAACCATCCTGTGGAACGGTCCAGTTGGCGTGTTCGAATTCCCGAACTTCCGTAAAGGTACCGAAATCATCGCTAACGCGATTGCAGACAGCGAAGCGTTCTCTGTAGCGGGTGGCGGCGATACTCTGGCAGCGATTGATCTGTTCGGTATCGAAGACAAGATCTCCTACATCTCTACCGGCGGTGGCGCATTCCTCGAGTTCGTGGAAGGCAAAAAACTGCCAGCAGTAGCGATGCTGGAAGAGCGCGCTAAGCAGTAATTTTTGGGGGCGGCGCTTCGGCGCCGTCTGAAGGCTTGCCCATCCTGGGCAAAAAATCGACGTCCCTTATGGGATGAACGGTAACGAAACAGGACACAACCATGTCTAAAATTTTTGATTTCGTAAAACCCGGCGTTGTCACTGGTGATGACGTTCAGAAAGTTTTCCAAGTAGCGAAAGAAAACAAATTCGCTCTGCCTGCAGTTAACTGCGTCGGCACGGACTCCATCAACGCGGTACTGGAAGCTGCGGCCAAAGTTAAAGCGCCGGTCATCGTTCAGTTCTCCAATGGTGGTGCTGCCTTCATCGCCGGTAAAGGTTTCAAAACCGACAAGCCACAGGGCGCGGCAATCTTCGGCGCTATCGCCGGTGCGCATCATGTGCATCTGATGGCTGAACAGTACGGCGTGCCAGTGATTCTGCACACCGACCACTGCGCCAAGAAACTGCTGCCGTGGATCGACGGTCTGCTGGATGCCGGTGAAGAGCACTTCAAGAAAACCGGTAAGCCACTGTTCTCTTCTCACATGATTGACCTGTCTGAAGAGTCACTGGAAGAGAACATCGAGATCTCTTCTAAGTACCTGGCGCGCATGGCGAAAATCGACATGACCCTGGAAATCGAACTGGGTTGCACCGGTGGCGAAGAAGACGGCGTGGACAACAGCCACATGGACGCTTCTGCGCTGTACACCCAGCCAGAAGACGTTGATTACGCGTACACTGAGCTGAGCAAAATCAGCCCACGTTTCACCATCGCGGCTTCTTTCGGTAACGTTCACGGCGTGTACAAGCCAGGTAACGTGAAACTGACCCCGACCATCCTGCGTGATTCTCAGGAATACGTAACCAAGAAACACAACCTGGCGCACAACGCGCTGGACTTCGTGTTCCACGGTGGTTCTGGTTCTTCTGCGGCAGAAATCGAAGAGTCTATTGGTTACGGCGTCATCAAGATGAACATCGATACCGATACCCAGTGGGCAACATGGGACGGTATTCTGCAGTACTACAAAAAGAACGAAGACTATCTGCAAGGCCAGTTGGGTAACCCAAATGGCGTAGATAGCCCGAACAAGAAATACTACGACCCACGCGTATGGCTGCGTTCTGCACAGGCTTCAATGGTTGTGCGTCTGGAGCAGGCTTTCAAAGAGCTTAACGCTGTCGACGTGCTGTAATTTTTCCTTACAGTACAAAAAAGGCCCGAAAGGGCCTTTTTTTATGCGTTTAATTCAGAATAGTGAGTAAATTCAGGCCATCTTTGGCGCTTCGTCACATTTTTGTTTACCCTTGTACACGGGAGTGCCGGATTAAATCTGGCCGTTTTTGCATTTTCCTGCGGGAAACTCAACAACAGGGCTAACAAATGGAAGACTTAAATGTCGTTGACGGCATTAGTAATGCCAGCGGCTGGCTGGTAAGAAATCAGGCGCTGATCCTGAGCTACGCGGTCAATATCGTTGCCGCAATCGTCACCATCATCATCGGGATGTTCATTGCGCGTATCGTTTCAAATACGATAAATCGCGTGCTCCAGGCGCGTCATATCGACGCCACCGTAGCCGATTTCCTCTCAGCGCTGGTGCGTTACGGCATCATCGCCTTCACCTTAATTGCTGCGCTGGGCCGCGTGGGCGTACAAACCGCATCGGTGATCGCCGTGTTGGGTGCCGCCGGTTTAGCCGTGGGTCTGGCATTGCAGGGTTCACTCTCCAACCTGGCTGCGGGTGTGCTGTTGGTGACCTTCCGTCCGTTCAAAACCGGTGAGTTTGTCGATTTGGGTGTGATGGGAACCGTGCAAAACGTACAGATTTTCTCGACTACGCTGAAAACCGTGGACGGTAAAATTGTCGTTATCCCTAACGGTAAAATCATCGCCGCCAATATCGTGAACTTCTCGCGTGAACCGATTCGTCGTAATGAGTTTATTATCGGCGTGGCCTATGAAGCGGATGTTGATGAAGTCATCGCGCTGCTGAAAGAAGTGGTAGAGGCTGATGAGCGTGTGCTGAAAGAGATGGGGATTCAGATCGGTCTGAACGAACTGGCCGCTTCTTCGCTGAACTTTGTGGTGCGCTGCTGGAGTAAGAGCGGTGACCTGCAAAACGTATATTGGGACCTGCTGAAGAACTTTAAGCGTGCACTCGACGCGAAAGGTATCGGCATCCCATACCCGCAGATGGATGTGCATCTGCATCAGGTGAAAAGCGAGCAGCAGGCAGCAGGCAGCGAATAGTGCGTCGGAGCTTAACGTTATAGGTAGTGCGCATGAATGCGCACCCTACAAAAAGTAGCGTTCGCATGAATGCCCCCTACGAAACAGCGTTCGTGCCATCTAAGGTCGCCATTTATGGCGACCTTATTACTTTCTCTAATGCCAAATTAAATCTTTCAATTTCCTCTAATAACCTCGCGTCACTATACTGCATCGCATTACCTCGTTATTCAGGACTATCGCTGTGTTATCTGTTTACTTACAAGGGCTTGCCCTCGGGGCGGCACTCATTCTGCCATTGGGCCCACAAAACGCCTTCGTGATGAATCAGGGCATTAAACGCCATTACCACTTAATGACGGCAGGATTGTGCACCCTCAGCGATATTGCGCTGATCTGCGGCGGCATCTTCGGCGGCAGCGCGTTACTGAGTCAGTCGCCGATTCTGCTGATGCTGATCACCTGGGCAGGCGTGGCGTTTCTGCTGTGGTACGGCTGGGGCGCACTGCGCAGTGCCTGGCTGGGCGATGTCACCTTGGGGACTGAGGCGGCGATGAAGCAGGGTCGCTGGCGCATTATTGCCACCATGCTGGCGGTGACCTGGCTCAACCCACATGTCTATCTCGATACCTTTGTGGTGCTGGGCAGCCTGGGCAGCCAGTTGCCTTCAACCGAAGCACGGCAGTGGTTTGCTTTGGGCACGGTCAGCGCCTCGATTATCTGGTTCTTTGGTCTGGCACTGCTGGCCGCATGGCTGTCGCCACGGCTGCGCACGGTGCGCGCACAGCGCATCATCAATCTGCTGGTGGGCGGCGTGATGTGGTTTATCGCTATCCAACTGGCGCGTCAGGGCATCGCTGCTTTCTGATGCAGATGCAGGCCGTACAGTGCGGGCACCGCGCCCGCACTGGCAATCAGTTCTAAGCGTATTTGCCGAAAACTCACGCCTGGCGGCACCGGGTGATGGCAAAGCGAGTGATGGTTATCCGTTACTTCATCTAACAACATCTCATCCAGCCAGAGCCGATAATGCGTGGTACAGTGCGGCGTTACCGCCTGCGCATGGCCCATCTGCACCGTCTCCATCGCATGATCGAAATCGTTATCGAACATTAGCGTGATTTGCTGCGTTTGCTGCAGCTCATCCCAACGCCAGGTGACGTTCGGCTGCACATCATCCAGTGCCGGAACCCAGCAGTTGGTGTGCCGCTCAGGGCGCAGTTTGCCGTTGAGCAGATAGTCGCGATGCCAAAGTTTCAGCGGCGTTTCCAGCGCGAAGGCCAACAGGATCTGATGCGGTGCTCGGCGCGGCAGCCAAAAATCAAACTCATCCACGCCGTAATCGCCATCGTTAATCTGGCGGGTGCGTTTGGCTACGCGCGGGTTGAGGCTGTTAAACACCATCATCACCCCCGGCAGGCGTTGACGCGTCAGCGCCACTTCAATCGCAGGATTCTCCTCAAAGGCGATAAACAGGTAGCGATCGACATCAGCCCGATAATCAAAACTCAGGCGATAGTTGCCCTGTTCATTCACGGTAATGGTCTGGCTGGCGAGCAGACGATCGCCGCAGGTATTCGCCGGGTTGTCACTGGTGAGCAGCGAAATCTGCAATTTCTGCGCCTGTGCCGCACGCAAAGAGAGCGACAGGGCAGGGAGACGTTCACCTGCTTTTAACGGCAGCAGCAGGGCGCAGCGTGACTGTAAGGCGTGCCAGCCGGCATCGGCGGGCAGGGCGCTCAGTTGCAGCGTGCTGCTGACGTCAATGCGCGCGTCATTAACCGGATTCTCTAACACCTGTCGCGGGATAAATGCACCCTGGCGCAGCAATTGCTGTTGCAGCTGCGGCACACGTTCCGGCTGCGCAAGTTGTGCTGGCGTGAGCTGTTGCTGGTGGCAGATGGCGGCGGCACGTCCCACCACTTCGCCCAATACGCCGCAGGTGCACATCACCCGTGCGCTGCCAAAGGCGACATGGGTGGCAGAGATCAAACGGCCGGTCAGCAGCAGGTTATCCAGTGACTGACTGTAAAGCGCGCGGAACGGAATGGTGTAAGTGCCTTTGCTGTGAAACTGGCGGCAGCCGTCGTGCTCGCTGTAGACGCCATCGGCCGGATGCAGGTCAATCGACCAGCCGCCATAGGCCACCGCATCGTAGTGATCGCGCTGTTCGATGATGTCCTGTTGGCACAGCAAAGTATCGCCGAGGAAGCGGCGGCTCTCGCGCTTGCCGGGGATCAGGCCCACCCACTCAATAGTCAGCGTATCCGCATCCGGGAATTCACCGGAGTTTTTGATGTAATCCCACACCCCCCAAACGATTTTCCACAGCTCCCATTTGATGGTTTCACTTTCGTGCACCGTATCCAGCCGTCCACCCCATTCCAGCCACCACAGATCGCAGCCGTTAAGATCGGAGGTCAAACGTTTGTAGCGGGGAATGGCAGTGATCTCTTTCAGGGCGAAAGAGGGCGGCACGAAGCGCACCGGCTGCGTGGTGCGTTTGGTGTAGAAGTAAATCGAGTGGCCGAGTTTGTGACCGAAATGCTCGCCTGGCGCCATCTTCTCGCCAAACTCCTCCACGGTTTCAGCACCTATGCGGTGCGCCGCACCGGCCAGATAACCCAGCACCCCATCGCCGCTGGCATCGATAAACTGGCTCGCCCGCACGTGATAGCGCGTCTGGTTGATGGCGTTGAAAGCCTGCACCGCGTTGAGTCGTCGGCCGGATTTCTCCACATCGCTCACCACGGTGTTCAGCAGCAGCGTTAAGCCGGGCTGAGCCTGTACGATATCCAGCAGCACCATATCGAACAGCACCGGATTGCCCTCCTTGTTGCGCCACAGGTTCTCTTCCATGATTTCGCCCATGATGCCGCCTTCACGCGCCCAGCGATTGTTGTTGCCCATATGCGAGGTGGCACCGTTGGCCCATAACCGCACTTCGCTGGAGGCATTCCCGCCCAGCACGGGACGATCCTGAATCAGTACCACCTGAAGCCCGTCACGTGCCGCCGCCAGTGCTGCGCACACGCCAGCCAGACCGCCGCCCGCCACCAGTAAATCGGCCTGAAGCTGCTGTTGTGGGAAGTGGCGCGCATTTTGCGAGGAGAAATTCTGCATCATTTGCTTCCTGTCATGCTGGAGCTAAGATTGGTGTTTTGAGCGCCACAGGGTGAACTATGTCTTCTCAACCCAACCAAAGCCTGATTGATGGGATTCGCTGCCTGCAGTATCTGGTTTCCAGCGATAAAGCCGTTGGCTGCCGTGAACTGGCGCGACAAATGGGAATGAACAGCACACGCGTTAACCGTTTGCTGATGACCATGGCATCGATTGGCCTGACGATTCAGGATGAGCATCGGCGCTACTTGCCCGGTCCGGGTATTCATGCGCTGGCGGCGCAGGCTATCCGTGGTTCTTCGCTGTTTGCTCAGGCACTGCCGCAACTGGAAGTCCACGCGCCGCGCGATATCGTGGTGGCCTTGGGCGTGCTGTGGGAGGATCAGGTGATCTATATCTGGCACTCCGAGCCGGGAGAGCGCACCAATGCCAGCCAGGCACTGGCAGGGTTCCGTATGCTGCCCGCCTGGCAGTCGGTGATTGGTGTGTCGCTGCTGGCCGCCGAGAGTGATGAGGCACTGCGCCCGCGTTTTAGCGACGAACAGTGGGCGCAGATTGCGCCGCTGCTGACGCGCAAACGTGAAGAGAGTTATTTGATCTGGCATCGCGATGACGGGGAAGTGAGTATGGCGCAGCCGATCAACAACAACCGTGCCGCCATCGCCTTTGCCAAAATCTGGCAGGCCGATGACGCCCATCTGCAACAGCGTTTGAAGCAGTTGCAGGCACTGGCGAAGATCTTGCTCAGCGCGCGCTGACATGCTCAATTTTCCCAACGATAAACAGATAACTACAGATGCCAATCGCCGCCAGTACGGCGATAAAGCCGAGGGCCGGGGCGAAGTTGTCGCCATCGATTAACGCACCAATCGCGATGGGCACCACAATCGCGGAGAGCGCGCCGGTAAAGTTGAATACCCCACCGGCGAGGCCAATCAAATGACGTGGCGCCAGTGCGGTGACAAACACCCAGGTAATGGTCGCCAGCCCGTTGCCAAAGAAGGCCAGCGACATAAACAGGATGATCAGCGTGGCGTCGTCAGTGTAATTCGCGCCGAGGATAAACAGCGTCAGGAACAGGCCGAGGATCACCGGCAGTTTGCGTGCCACGCTGGCTGACACGCCGCGTCGGATCATGCGGTCGGAGGCAAATCCCGCCAGTAACACGCCACAGAATGCCGCGAAGTAGGGCACCGAGGCGACATAGCCGCTTTTGATAAAGCCCATATGGCGATATTCCACCAGGTAAGTGGGGAACCAGGTCAGGAAGAACCAGAAGGTGGCGGAGATGGTGAACTGGCCGATGTAGATCCCTACCAGTTTGCGGCTGCGGAACATCTGCGCGAGGTCGCGCCAGCGGGCCTTGGGCTGTTGATGGTTTTTCAGCAGGGCACCGTTGCTGTTTAGGTATTTCAGCTCGGCCTCTGACACGCCCTTGTGTTCATGCGGTTCGCGATACAGCAGATACCACACCAGTGCCCAGATCATCCCGGCGATGCCGGTAATCAAGAACAGTCCACGCCAGCCCCATGCATCCTGCACATGAAACAGCAGCGGGGTCATGCAGGCGAGGCCAACAAATTGGGCAGACGAATAAATGCCGATGGCACTGGCACGTTCCTGCTCGGGGAACCAGCTGGAGATCACGCGGTTGTTGGCGGGCATCACCGGGGCTTCAAAGGCACCGACTCCCAGCCGCAGGCCAAACAGCGCACCAAAACTGCTGGCCAAAGCATGTAAAGCGGTGATCAACGACCAGGCAAACAGCCCCACGCCATACACCAGGCGGGCACCGAGTCGATCGATCAGAAAGCCGCCAGGAATTTGCAGCGCGGCGTAGATCCAGCCAAATGCGGAGAAGATCAACCCCATCTCCATCGGCGTGAATCGCAGTTCGCCAGCCATTTGCGTGGCGGCCACCGAAAGATTGGTGCGATCCATGTAGTTGATGATGATGTTGATAAACACCAGGCCCAGCATGAGGAAACGCGTGCGCCCTGCGCGGACGCCCATAGCGGTTTGGCTAAGTGGCTGTTCTGTCATTGACAACTCCCCCAGAGGCTAGAATTGTTTCTTTAATAGAAACATCAAGGCATGTTTTGATCGAATCTGTCAGCATCGTTTTGCGATCGCGGATACGTTAAAACATCCCTTAATCCGAACTTTTTGGTGATTTCAAACTCAGACCATCACGCATAGTAATGTGTTTTAGGTTTAGCCATAGTGGCGACCTGCAAATTGAACCCTCAAGGAGGACTTTCGTGAAACTGAAAGCACTGGCGCTGGCCGCCTTAATGAGCACGGGCGCTCTGTCCGCCATGGTACAGGCGGGTGAAGTCCCGAATGGCCCACATGTTGTGACTTCAGGACAGGCCAGCGTAGACGCCCGTCCAGATATCGCGACGCTCTCAATCGTGGTGAATGTTTCGTCGAAAGACGCGGCCGATGCGAAAAAGCAAGCGGATGACCGCGTGGCGCAATATTTCGATTTCCTGCAAAAGAACGGTATCGAGAAGAAAGATATTGATGCGGCAAACCTGAGTACGCAACCGGAGTATGACTACACCAAAGAGGGTAAGTCGGTACTGAAAGGTTATCGCGCGGTGCGTCAGGTGCAGGTGACACTGCGTCAGTTGGATAAACTGAATGAGTTGCTGGATGGTGCGTTGAAGTCCGGCCTGAACGAAATCCGTTCCGTCGAGTTGGGCGTGGCGAATGCGGATAACTACAAAGAGCAGGCACGTAAAGCAGCAATTGCCAATGCAACGCAGCAAGCCAATGCTTTAGCCGAAGGCTTTAACGCCAAGTTAGGTTCGGTGTACAGCATCCGCTACCACGTGGCCAACTATCAGCCGATGCCAATGGCGCGCATGTATAAAGCCGCTGCGGCACCAGCGGATACCACCGCGCAGCAGACCTACGAACAGCAGAGCATTCACTTCGATGACCAGGTGGATGTGGTGTTCGAGATCAAGCCGAATACGCCTTGATGTTCCCAGGTGCGCATCAATGCGCACCCTACGAAACCACGCACGATCGGTGTAGGGTCGCCATTTATGGCGACACATTTGCAGGCCCGGTGCGCATCAA